>JAEYOT010000499.1 GCA_023411445.1 Pseudomonadota bacterium | reverse complement strand
GCGCTCATCTCGCCGAACGTGCGACCGTCGCCGTGCGGAACGAAGATCGCGTCCCAGCCGAAGCCTTGGTGCCCGCGCGGCTGCAGCGAGACCAAGCCGTCCACCGAGCCCACGACCACGTCCGCCCCGCGCTCGGAGCAGATGCCCAGCGCGCACACGGCCCGCACGCTGCGGTCGCCCAGACCATCCGCCGCGCGACAGATGGATGCCAGGCCGCCCAGCTGCTCCCAGTACTTGATGAAGGGGCCCGGGAAGCCGCCAAGCGCGCCCAGCTCGAGCCCTGCGTCCTCCACGATCACGGGGCGCTGCAAGCGCGCGTAGGCGACGCGAGCCTTGGCGAGCGCGACGGCCGCCACCGTGTCGGCTTGAACCTCCTCGAGCGAAAGCTCGGCGCGCTCCAGCGCGTGGCCCAAGATGCGCTGCGCTTCCTGCCACTTGTTGCTGTTCGAGGTGACGAAGACCCAGGTTGAACCCATGACTTACTCGGCGCTGGCCGGCAGCGAGTCAGCGGGGGGACCTACTGGCAGGGCACCACGCGCCTTTCGCCGGCTGGGCGAAAGGAAAGAATAGAGCGCGGGTACCAAGAACAGCGACAAAAATGTGGCGAGGAGCAAGCCGCCCACCACCGCGATGCCCAGCGACTGGCGGCTGCCGGAGGCAGCGCCCAGCGAGAGCGCGATGGGCAGCACCCCGAGCACGGTCGCGAGGCTGGTCATCAAGATGGGGCGGAAGCGATCGGCAGCCGCTTCGAGCACGGCGTCCAGCCGCGACAGCCCGGCGTCCCTGCGCTGGTTCGCGAACTCCACAATCAGGATGCCGTTCTTCGTCACGAGCCCCACCAGCATGATGATGCCGATCTGACTGAAGACGTTGATGGAGGAGCCGGTCAAGGTCAGCGCCAGCACGGCGCCGCTCAGCGCCATCGGCACGCTGAGCAGGATGATAATCGGATCGATGAAGCTCTCAAACTGCGCAGCCAGCACCAAGTAGACGATGAGGAGAGCCAGGCCGAACGCGAAGGCGAGGCTCGAGGAGGAATCCGCGAAATCACGCGCCTGACCGGCGAGGCTGGTGTTGAAGCTGGGAGGCAGCGTCTTCTGTGCGACCTCGTCGAGCACTCGGATGCCGTCCCCGAGCGTGTATCCCTCGGCCAAGCCGCCCGACACCGTCGCGGAGATGTAGCGATCGAAGCGGTAAATCGCGGAGGGCACGACCTGCTCGTCCCAGCTCACCAAGTTATCGAGCGAGATGAGCCTGTCGTCTCGCGAGCGCACGTACACGTTCTTCAAGTCGTCCGGCTCGTTGCGAAACTCGCGATCCAGCTGACCAATGACCTGGTACTGCTTGCCGTTCTGTACGTAGTAGCCGAAGCGCTGATCACCGAACGTGAGCTGGAGCGTGCGCGCCACGTCTAGCGCGGAGACGCCTAGCTCCGCCGCCTTCTCGCGGTTGATGCGCACCTGCGCCTCTTCGCGGTTCACCTTCAGGTCCGAGTCGATGAAGCGCAGCTCGGGGCGCCGCTGCGCTTCCTCCATGAACTTGGGCAGCACCTTCAGCATTTCGTCCAAACTCGGCGCCTGGATCACGTACTGCAGCGGCTGCCCGCCGAAGCGATCGCCGATGGTGGGCGGCTGAGCTGGGAACAGGCGCAGCGCCGTGAAGCCCGAGAGGCCCTTGGAGATGTGCTGGAAGATCTGTTCCTGCGAGCGCTGCCGCTGGTCCGGCTCCTTGAGGTAGACGTTCTGCACGCCGGTGTTCACCGGACCGCCGAACAGCGCCGCGATGCTGTAGGTTCGGCTCACCTCTGGCACGTTGTCCTGGATCCAGAAGGCGATCTCATCGAGCGCGCGCACCGTGTAGGCGTAGCCGGCGGTCTCCGGCGCGCGCACGCCGACGCGGATGTTGGAGCGGTCTTCCAGCGGCGCCAGCTCCTGCTTCAAGCCCCCGAAGCCGATCACGGTATAGGCGAACAGCGCGACCAGGATCGGCGCCACCAGCCAGCGCACGCGCATGAACGCGGCCAAGCTGCGGCGAAAGCCGCCGGTCATGCCGGTGAAGAACGGCTCGGTCTTGCGCTGCAGCCAGCCTGGCCTCTCGCGGTGCTTCAGCAAGTAACGGCACATCATCGGCGAGAGCGAGAGCGCCACGAACGCGCTGATCAACACCGAGCCCGCGACGACCGCGCCGAACTCGCGGAACAAGCGCCCGGTCAAGCCCTGCAAGAACACGATCGGCAAGAACACCGCGCCCAGCGAGATGGTGGTGGAGATCACCGCGAAGTAGATCTCACGCGAGCCCTCGATCGCCGCCTGCTCCGGCGACTGCCCGCGCTCGATCTTGGCGTACACGTTCTCCAGCACCACGATGGCGTCGTCGCACACGAGGCCGATCGCGAGCACCAACCCGACTAGCGTCAGGATGTTGATCGAGAAGCCGGCCACGTACATGATGAAGAACGCGCCCACGATGCTGACCGGGATGGCCAAGACCGGGATGATGGTCGCGCGCCAGTCACGCAAGAAGGCGAAGATGATCAGCGCCACCAAGATGAAGGCGATCAGCAGCGTCTCCTCCACCTCTGCGACGGATTTGCGCACGTACGTGGTGAAGTCGTAGCCGATCTCGGCCTTGATCTCGGGCGGCAGGGCCTGCTTGATGCCCTCGAAGCGCGCGTAGAACTCGTCGGCGATCGCGATGGCGTTGGTGTTCGGCTGCGGGATCAGCGCCACGCCCACGATCGGCACGCCTAAGCGCTTCACGCCGGTGCGCAGGTTCTCGGCCGAGAGCTCGGCGCGGCCGATGTCCTGCAGCGTGATGCTGCGGCCGTTTTGGTTGCGGATGGTGAGCCGGTTGAACTCGTCGGGCGTGCTCAGGCGTGACAACGAGCGGAGCCCCATCTCGGTGCTCTCCCCCTCGAGCCTGCCCGCCGGCAAGTCGACGTTCTCGCGCGCGAGCGCCGCCTGCACGTCGCTGGGCGTGACGCCGTGCGCGGCCATGCGATCGGGGTCCAGCAGCAGGCGCATCGCGTAGCGTTTGTCGCCGAAGATGCGCACCGAGGCGACGCCCGGGATGGTCTGCACGCGCTCCTTGACGACGGTGTCCGCGACGTACGCGACGTCGTAGATGCTCATCTGCTCGCTCTGCAGCGTCATGAACACGATCGGCGTCGAGTCCGCGTCTGCCTTCTCCACGACCGGTGGGTCCACGTCTGCTGGCAGCAGGCGGCGCGCGACCGAGACTTTGTCGCGCACGTCGTTGGCGGCGGCGTCCATCGGCACCGCCAGGTCGAACTCGACGCGGATCTGGCTCTGGCCATCGCGCGAGGTGCTGCTCATCACGCGGATGCCGGCGACCCCGCTGATGCTCTGCTCGATCGGCTCCGTGATCTGCGAAGAGATCACGTCCGGGCTCGCGCCGGGGTAGCTGGTGGTCACGGTGACGACCGGCGGATCCACCGCCGGGTACTCGCGCACGCCCAGGAACTTGAAGCCGACCAACCCGAACAGCACGATGACCGTCGACATCACGATGGCCAGCACCGGCCGTCGGATGCTGACCTCGGCCAGCGTCACTGCTCTACCCCGCTCTGCACCTTCACGCGCAGCCCGGCGCGCATGCGCAGCAAATTGCTGGTCACGACCTGATCGCCGACGCTGAGCCCGGACACGATCTGCACGCGGTCGGACGTGCGCGCGCCGACCTCCACCGGCACGCCGCGCGCCACCCCGTCCTTGACCACGAACACCCGGCGCCCTTCCACGTCGGGAACGACCGCGATGGCGGGGACCAACAGAGCCTGCTCGGTCTTGAGCGGCATTTCTACGGTGGCGAACGTGCCGGGCAGCAGGCCTGGCTGCTCATTCACGACGCCGCGCACTTGAATGCTGCGCGTCTGTCGGTCCACCGCTGGCTCCTGCGCCAGCACCTTACCGGCGTACGTCTCGCCGCTGCCGGCGATCTTGAACTTGAACTCGCTGCCCGCCGCGAGCAGCCCCGCGTAGCGCTCGGGCAGCGTGAAATCCAGCTTCAATGTCGACGTATCCTGCAGCGTGGCCAGCACCGTCGCTGGCGAGACCCAGGCGCCCTCGCTCACCCGGCGCAGGCCGAGCGTGCCGTCGAACGGCGCGCGAATGACGGTCTTGCTCAGCGTCACGTTCAGCACCCGGCGCTGGGCTTCCGCGGCGTCCAAGTTGGCGCGGGCGGTGTCCAGCTCTTGCCCGGTGGACAAGCCCTCGCTCGCGAGCTTCTGACTGCGCTCCAGCGTGACCTTGGCCAGCCGCGACTGCACCTCGAGGCGCGCCAGCTCCGCGCTGAGATCGGCCGCGTCCAGCTCGAACAGGACCTGCCCCTTCTTGACGCGCGCGCCTTCGTCCGCGCGCACCTTCACCAGCCGCCGGTTGAGCTCGCTCACCAGCTCGACCGACTCGCGCGCCAGCAGCGTGCCCGTCGCCTGCACACGCTGCTCGAACGCCTCGGGCTTGACCGTGACCACGTCCACCGGCACAGGAGCGGCGCTCGGCGCCGACGCGGAAGCCGACGCCGCGGAAGGCGAGGCAGCCGAGGCAGCTGGCCGGCGCTGGAGCGCGTAGCCAGCCAGCGCGGAGAGCAGCAGGGCGGCGCCCAAGGTGAGCGGTAGGGTAAGTCGCATGATTAGGCGGGGATCTGCGGCAGTTCCGGCCCCCTGACAAGCCTCCCGGCTCGTCTATTCCGCCGTCAGGCTGGCAAGCTCTGCCTCCAGCGCCTCCCACTTGCTCATCAGGGCGGCAATTTCCTCGGTCAAGGCTCGCTCTTCGCGCTCCAGCTCGGCCACGCGCGCCGAGTCGGTCGTCGCGTAGAATTCGGGGCGCCCCCAATCGGCCTGGATCGCCGCCTTGCGCTGCTCGGCCCGGTCGATCGCCGCCATGACTTCGTCGCGCTGAAGCGGCAGCTGCTTGCGCCGATTGTTGCGGCGCTTCTGCTCCTCCCACGACAGCGCGGCCGCGCGCGGAGCCGCAGCCTCGACCTTCTCTCGCTTGGCCTTGAGCGCCACCTGCTCCGCGTCCAAGTGGTCGTCGCCCGACCGGCTCAGGTACTCCTCGTAGCTGCCCGGAAAGTCCCGAAACCCCTGCTCGGTCACCTCGAGGATGCGGGTGGCCAGGGCCGAGACGAACGCGCGATCGTGAGACACGAACAGCACGGTGCCTTCGTAGGCCTGCAGCGCCTGCACCAGCGCCGCGATCGCCTCCAGATCCAGGTGGTTGGTGGGCTCATCGAGCACGAGGACGTTCGGCCGCTGCACCATGATGCGGCAAAACACCAGCCGCGCGGCCTCGCCTCCGGACAGCGCGGAGACCGGCTTCTCCACGTCGTCCCCCGAGAATAGCATGCGGCCCAGGTGCCCGCGCACGGTGGCGGTGCCCTCTTGCGGGATGGTGCTCCAGATGACGTCGAGCGGCGTGGCGTCACCGTCGGCGAGCAGATCGTGATGATCCTGGGCGAAGTAGCCGACGTGCGTCTCGTAGCCCCAGCTCACCTTGCCCGCGTCCGCTGACAGGTGCGAAGTGGCGATCTTGAGCAGGGTGGACTTGCCCAAGCCGTTCGGTCCGATGATCGCGACGCGCTCACCGCGCCGCACCGTGAGCGACACGCCGCTCAGCACCCGCTTGGGACCGAACGCCTTGTGGATGTCCTCCAGCGTGAGCACGTCCTTACCGCTCGGACGGTTTTGCTCGAACTTGAACAGCGGCGCGCGCCGCGTGCTGGCGCGGAGCTCCTCCACCTCGATCTTCTCGATCTGTTTGAGGCGGCTCTGCGCCTGCGTCGCTTTGGTGTTCTTGGCGCCGAAGCGCTCGACCCACGCGCGCTTCTCCGCGATGGTCGCCTCGGCGCGCGCGATCTCGGCCTCCTTGCGCGCGCGCACCTCGGCCTTTTCCCTCACGAAATGGCTGTAATTGCCGGGGTAGATCTGGATCGTACCGTAGTCCACGTCGAGCACGTGCGTGGCCACGTTGTCCAGGAAGCGTTGGTCGTGCGAGATGACGACGGCGCAGCCCTTGTACGCCGCCAAGAATTTCTCCAGCCAGCGGATGGAGAGAATGTCCAAGTGGTTGGTGGGCTCGTCCAAGAGCACCACGTCGGGACCACCGATCAGCACCTGGGCCAGCAAGACGCGCAGCTTGAAGCCGCCGGACAACGTACCGAGCGGCTTCAGATGCACGGCGAGCGGGATGCCCAACCCCTCCAAGATCTGCGTGGCGCGCGCCTCCAGCGTGTAGCCGTCGTGCGCCGCGATGCGATCTTCCAGCTCCGCCAGGCGCGCCGCGTCCGGCTGCGGTGCGGCCGCGAGCCGCGCCTGCTCCGCGAGCGCGGCCGTGACCAGCTCGTCGCCCGCCATGGCGACGTCCAAGATGCGCTCGGCGTCGTTCAGAAAGCGATCTTGTCGGAGCACGCCGACGCGCGCGTCCTTGGGCCACACCACTTGTCCGCCGCTGGCAGGCTCGTCACCGCACAGGATTTTGAGAAACGTCGTCTTGCCGGAGCCGTTGGCCCCGACCAGGCCGTAGCGCGCGCCCGACACCAGCTTGTGCGTCACGCCTTCGAACAGCGTGCGCGCGCCGAATGACTTAGAGAGGTCCTGGATGGCGATCATCGAGAGCGCGGGACCCTAGCTCCGGCGGGCGAGCTGTGCCATGGCCGGCTCGCCCCCGGCAGGCCAGCGCCTCACCAAGCCGTGGGGCGGTAGTCTTTCAAGAACTGACCCCACACGTGCCGCCCGCTGTTCAGGCCATCGAAGATAGGGTCCACGATGCGGGCAGCGCCGTCCACGATGTCCAGCGGGGGGTGAAAGCCGCATTCTTCCGTCTTGCGCCGCGCGATGTGGTGCGGGTCTTCGTCCGTCACCCAGCCCGTGTCCACGCTGTTCATGAAGATGCCGTCTTTCGCGTAGTCGACGGCGGAGGTGCGGGTCATCATGTTGAGCGCAGCCTTAGCCATGTTGGTGTGCGGGTGCTTGTCGGTCTTGAAGCGCCGGTAAAACTGGCCCTCCATCGCGGACACGTTGACGATGTGCTTGTCGAACGTGCGCTGTCGTAGCATGAGCGGCTTCAGCTTGGCGTTGAGCACGAACGGCGCGATCGCGTTGACCAGCTGCACCTCCAGTAGCTCAATCGTCCCGACGCGATCGAGGGGCAACCGCCAGCTGTTGATGTCGCGCAGATCGACCTGCTGCAAGTCTGCGTCGAGCTGCCCCGCCGGGAACAGCGCCTGTCCGGTCTGGCGGTCCTCCTCCGCCAGCGGCACCTGCGACAGCGCTGGCGCCGCCTGCAAGCCGACCGGGAACAGCGGCCCCGCGCCAGCTGCCGACGTGAGACCGCGCGCCGAGCGGGCCTTGAGCGCCTCGTAGTCTTCCAGCAAGCGCCGTGCGCTCGCCGGCAGCTCCGCGCTCGGCAAGAGCTCACGCTGCATCAAGTGTTCGTAGAAGCCGCTGGGGCGGCGTACGGTCTGACACGCGTTGTGCAGCATGAAGTCGAGCCGAGGCTCGCGTTCGAGCAGGCCCGCCGCGAAGGCCTCCACGCTGGGCGTGTGTCGCAGGTCCAAGCCGTAAACTTGCAGGCGATCCGCCCACTCTGCGTAGTCCTTCTCACGCGCGTAGCGCTCGGCTGCGTCCCGCGGGAAGCGCGTGGTCACGATCACGCGCGCTCCGGCACGCAGCAAGAGGATAGCCGCTTGATAGCCGATCTTCACCCGCGCGCCGCTGATCAGCGCCGTGCGGCCTCGCAGATCGGCGGTTTGGGTTCGCTTGCGGTAGTTGAAGTCCCCACACTCAGCACACATCTGATCGTAGAACGCGTGCACACGCGTGACGCGCGTCTTGCAGACGTAGCACGCGCGCGGCACGTTCAGCTCGGCCTCCGGCTCTTGCTCCGCCGGGCTGCCCTGCCACTCACCTTTGACGAACGCGCCGCCACCCGCCGCCAGCTGGGCGTCGGCGTCCGGCGTGGTGAACACCGGCTCCAGACGCTTCTGGCGGATCTGCGTGCGAGCCAGCAGCGCTTCATCGTGCTCGCGCACCTCGCGCTTGTCCTTACGCCGAGCGGCGCGTAGCAAGCGTCGCTGCTCGTCGCGGTCCGGACGCGAGACGCGTCCCGCCGCCGTCAGCAGCCGGTGCCGCATTTCCACGTCGATCTCGAGGAGCTCGGCGCGGTCAGCGGCCAGAGACTCGAGCACCTGCAGGCAAGCTTCGATTTGTTTCGGGGTCAGGGCCATCCGGGGACGGCCGGCCACCTACCACGCCGCTCAGGGGTCGGCGATGGATGTCTTGGGCAGGGGCTCGCGCGTGGCTTCGGCGATGTTGGATTCGTCGAAGTCGTAGGCGTACTCCTGGCTGGCCCGCGTGCGCACGAAGGGACCGCCCATTTCCTCCGGTAGGATGCGCTCGTGCCGCTCCGGCTCGCGAGCTTCGCCCGTGGTGGCAGACTCGAGGAACGCCTCGCCGAGCTCCTCCGCGAGAGGCTCGGGGGTACGGAAACCGGAGAGGAACGCCATATCGTTGTCGCGCTGCGGCAATGCGCTGCGCACGCGCTTTTCGTAGTCAGCGTCCCAATGCCCGGTAGCGTCCCGGCGCTTTGCTGCCTTCTTTCGCTCGACCATTTCAGAAACCCTCACTTTCCAAGACACGGAAACGTTGCGGTGCTGAATGCGGAAAGGAAGAAGTGGTCAGACCTGCTCGGCAGGCTCACGACGATCGTCTCAGCGAGCTCAGTCGCTGAAGACGCTTGAAATCGTACGCCTCTCGCACGGCAATGCAAACGAGATCTCACACACGCACCGACATCTTTTCGTGTGCATTGCAGGGCGGTCATCTCAGCGCCTTAAAGCTCTGATAACGTGAGCGTTTGTCCCCGACACTCTGGGCATGAGCGCGCGCGGCTTGGGAGCCTTGGGGCTCGGATGCATCTTGTTTCTCGCGGAGAGCGCGCAGGCGCTTGCTTCCTCCTCACGCGCGACGAGCAGCGCCACCGCCACTAGCTCCGTCGGCGCTACCAGCGCCACGAGCGCGGAGTTTCGCGCGACGCTAGCGCTGCGCTGGGCACCCATCCACCACCAAGACGTGCACACCGTCGGGCGGAACGGTTTGGGCGGCGCCGCCGACTTCATCACCGCCTACGACTTCGATGGTGATGACGACGCCAGCAACAACTGGGACAATGCCGGTGACCCGCGTTTTCCGCTGGCTGCCCACGCCTACTACGCGGTCGTGGAGACGGTCACGCATTGGTTCATCACGTACACTTTTTACCATCCGCGTGACTGGTCTCGGCGCTTCTTGGAGACCGAGCACGAGAACGACACTGAGGGCGTGATGCTGGCGATCCATCGCGACGGCTCGCGCTTCGGCGCGCTGCGCGCGGCCGTGACCGTCGCCCACGCTGACTTCTTCTCCTACTTGCCGGAAGGCAGCGACTGGAGCCAAGGGCAGGAGACGGTCGATGGGCGCCTGCAGCTCGAGCCCTTCGACGGTGAGCTGCACCCCGTCACGGCGCAGCAAGCCGAGACGCACGCGCTCAAGGCCTGGCCCTACTTCCGCATCCACCGGCGCGGCGTCGTGTACTACCCGTCGCTGACGCGCGCCGAGGTGCCCGACAGCACCGACGATCGCCACGTGTACTATCGGCTGCGCGACGTGCTCGAGCCGGGCGGGCTCTGGCAGAAGCGCGAGCAGCGAGAGCTGTTCGCGCGCCCGGGGCGGATGCGCGGCAACCGCTCGGGCGGCTGCGGCCGCGCCGTGCTCTGGTGCGTGAGCAACTCCGCGCGCATGCCGTGGTCGTGGGACGACCACGATGACCGGCTGCCGGCCGGCGCGATGGCCAAAGATCCAGCGCGGCTCGTGCGTAGCTATTTCAGCTTCGGGGAGTCGCTGGCGCGCCGCTACCAGTTCAACCCGTTTCGTTGAGGGCGGAGCCAAAGGAGCCGGACCCCGAGCCTCGGCACGCGCCGTGGTAAGTTCCGCGCCGACCCCATGGCTCCCACCCCTTCCGGCCTGAAAGTGTTTTCGGGCAGCTCTCACCCCGTGCTGGCGCAGGAGATCTGTGACCAGATCGGCATCCCGCTCGGCCGCGCCACCACCAAGCGCTTCTCGAACGAGAACCTCAAGATTCGCATCGAAGAGAACGTACGCGAGCAGGACGTGTTCGTGGTGCAGACCGCCTGCCCGCCCCTGTCCGAGCACATCGTCGAGCTGCTCATCATGCTCGACGCGCTCAAGCACGCCTCGGCCAAGCGCGTGACGGCCGTGATCCCCTATTTCCCCTACGCGCGCAGCGACAAGAAGGACGAGCCGAGGATCTCGATCTCCGCGCGCCTGATGGCTGACCTGCTCGCCACCTCCGGCGCCGATCGCGTGCTGACGATGGACCTGCACTCGCCACAGATCCAAGGCTTCTTCTCGATCCCCGCCGATCAGCTGACGGGAGTGCCCGCGCTCTGTGCGCGGCTCAAGAAGGAAGACCTGTCCAACACCGTGATCGTCGCCGCGGACGTCGGGGAAGCCAAAGACGCCGGTCGCTTCGCCAAGCGGCTCGAGCTACCGCTGGCGCTGATCGACAAGCGCCGCTACGGCGACGACGAGAACGCCAAGCCGGCGCACGTGATCGGTGACGTCGCGGGCAAGGATTGCTTGCTGGTAGACGACGAGATTGCGACGGGCGGCACGCTGTTCAACGCGACGGAGTTCCTGCTGGAGCGCGGCGCGCGCTCGGTGTCCGCCGCGGTGGTGCACCCGGTCCTCTCCGGCAAGGCGCCGGAGCGGCTGCGGACCTCACGGCTCAAGCGCCTGCTGGTGACCAACACGTTGCCGATCCCCGCCCAGTCCACGTCCGAGAAGCTGGAGGTGCTGTCGCTGGCGCCCCAGCTCGCCACCGCCATCCTGCACATCCACGACGGCAGCTCAGTCTCAGAGCTGTTCAGCTAGGCATGGTAGGTTTTCGAAAGGCGGCCGGGGACAGCGCGCAAACCCCTCCTCCGGCGCTGCTAGAGCAGGGACGCGGTGAGAGCGCTCGGCTCATCGTGGCGCCTAGGCTCGCAAATCGCCCTGAGGCAAATTTGAGCTCTTGAGCTCAAACGCAAGTCCGGAGGTTTGCGGACAGACGAGCGTGATATCGTGGAGGGCCATGTTGCTTCATGGATCGCAAACAGCGGGATTGCGAGCGCGATAGATGCCGCGCGGGCGGGGCTCCGGGCTGCAGCGCCTGCTCGTTTGCCGAGTAGGTTCGAGCCTTTGCGGGTTGCCGCTCGAGCACGTGGTGGAGACCATGCGGCCTTTGCCGCCTGAGCCCGTGCCGCGCATGCCGCCTTTCGTGCGCGGCGTGAGCGTGATCCGTGGCCGCCCCTTGCCGGTGCTCGATGCGCGCGCGCTGCTGGGCGCTCGGAGCGACGCTTCAGCCGGGCGCTCCGTCACGGTCAAGGTGGGGGAGCGACAGCTGGCCCTGCTGGTGGACCAAGTGCTCGGCATTCACGCGCTGGACGCCGCTCAATCCAGTCAGCTGCCGCCGGTGCTGGGCGACGCGGGCGATAGCCTCGACGCGCTCGGCATGTTGGACGCGGAGCTGCTGCTCGTGTTGCAGAGCGCGCGTCTGCTGAGCGAAGAGCAGTTCGCGCTGCTGGAGGCGCAGTCGTCGTGAACGCGCCGCCCACCGCCGACCAGCTGCTGGCGTTCCAGGGGCGGCTGTCGCAGCTGCTCGGTCTCCGCTTCGACGACAACCGACCGTCCATCCTGGCGGAGGTGCTGACGCGGCGCGCGCTCAGCCAACGCGTTCCGGTCGAAGTGTACCTCGAGCGCTTGAAGGACCAGGGGCCGCTCAGCGCCGAGAGCAGCGCGCTCATGCGCGAGCTGGCCGTCGGCGAGACCTACTTCTTTCGTCACACGGACCAATTTCGCGCTTTCGAGGAGATCGCCCTGCCCGAGAGGCTCTCGGCGCGAGCGCACTCGCGGACGCTGCGCTTGCTCTCGGCCGGCTGCGCATCAGGTGAGGAGGCGTACTCGCTGCTCATCGCCGTGCGGGAGCGCGGGGTGGAGCCCGCCTACGGTGTGGAGGTCCTCGGCTTCGACATGAACCCCGAAGCGCTGGAGAAGGCGCGCCGAGCCGTGTACTCCAGCTGGTCGCTGCGCGAGACACCACCTGAGCTGCAAGAGCGCTGGTTCGTACGCGACGGCAGGGACTATCGCCTGCTGCCCAGCGTGCGCGACGCTGTGACGTTCGAGCAACATAACCTCGGCGCCGCTACCCCACCCGCCCTCGGCGTCACGGGCTTCGACGTCATCTTCTGCCGCAACGTGCTGATGTACTTCACGCCCGAGCACGCCGCGCGCGCCGTCTCCCACTTGGCGAGCCTCCTTGCTCCGGGCGGCTTCCTCTTCCTCGGCCACGCCGAGACGCTGCGCGGGCTATCGCACGACTTTCAGCTGCGTCACACGCACGACACCTTTTACTACCAGCTGAAGAGCCGCACCCAGGCCAAGGGCGCACCCGCGCCAACGACGGCCCTGAGGCCCGAAACGCAGGCGAGCCTCCAGCATTCGGGCTGGGTGGACTCCTGGCTCAGCGTCGTCGAGAAGTCCAGCCAGCGCATCCGCGAGCTATCGCAGGCGCGCCCCGCGGAGACGCCAGCGCCCGCGGTGGCGTCCGTGCCGCGCGACTTGAGCCAGTCGCTTCACCTGTTGCGTCACGATCGCTTCAGCGAGGCGTTGGACATGCTCGACGGACCGGGCCCGGAGGAGGACGCGGCGGCGCTGCTCTTGCGCGCCGCGCTGTTGGCGCAGCAAGGCGCCATCGCAGAGGCACAGCGAGCCTGTCACGACCTGCTCCGTCAGGACGATCTCAACGCCGGCGCCCACTACTTGCTCGCGCTGGGCTCTGAGCGCAAGGGCGAGCTGGAGCAAGCCGTGGAGCACGACCGCACGGCCATTTACTTGGACGCCGGCTTCGCCATGCCGCACCTGCACCTAGGCCTGATGGCGCGACGCCGCCACGACACGAAGGTCGCCCGCGCCGAGCTCGAGCAAGCGCTGCTGCTGCTGGAGCGCGAGGACGAGTCGCGCCTACTGCTGTTCGGGGGCGGCTTCAGCCGCAGCGCGCTCGTCACCCTGTGCCGCTCGGAGCTAGGAAACCTGAGGGCTGCTAGAGCATGAGCCAGGCAGGTCGCTTGGGAGAGCACGTCGTGGAGCTCCGAGACAGCTTCGACCGTGGCTTCGCGGCCGCCCTGCCGGATGCTGCACCTCAGCACGAGGACTTGCTCGCCATCCGCTGCGGCGAGCACCGCTTGGCGCTGCGCCTGGCCGAGGTCCGAAACCTGGCCAAGGGCCGCAAGATCGTGCCGCTGCCTTCGCCCATGCCCGAGCTGCTCGGGCTCGTGGCGGTGCGGGGCGTGGTCACGCCCGTCTATGACTTGCAGGCGCTGCTCGGCTACGAGCCCGCGCCCTCGCCGCTCTGGCTCGCGCTCGTGCGCGCCCCGGCGCCCTTCGCCGTCGCCTTCGCGACCTTCGAGCGGCACCTGCGCGTCGATGCTCAAGCCGTGCTGACGGCCGCCGGCGGCGCCGCTGCTCACCCTCATGCTCGAGCCAGTGTCGTGGACCAGGGCGCGCCTCGCCCCATCCTCGACCTATTGGCTCTGTTCGCGGCAACGACTGACGGCTCGCGCCTGGCGCGCGAGGTGAAACGAGAGGATCCGTGATGGATTGGACATTCGGAAGGAAGCTCGTGCTGGGCTTCGGGTTGGCGGTGCTGATCGTGATCGTGGTCGGGGCCGCGGGGCACCGTGTGACCGCCGAGCTGATCGAGACGGACCGCAGCGTCGCGCACACCCAAACCGTGAGGCGCGAGCTACTGGCGACGCTGTCCTCGATGAAAGAGGCCGAGACCAACCAGCGGGGCTACATCCTCACGGGCGACGAGAGCTTCATCGGCCCCTACCGCGAAGCGGCCGATCAGGCCGCTCGGCACCTGGCCGAAGCGCGCCGCCTCACGCGAGACAACGCCGAGCAGCAGCAGCGGTTGACGCAGCTCGGACCGCTGGTGTCGAGCCGGCTCAGCACCATGGCCAGGGCGCTGGAGGTGCGCCGCACCCAGGGCCTGGACGCCGCGGTCGCAAGCGGCATCCTGACCGAGGGCAAGGCCGAGATGGCCGAGGTCCGCGATTTGGTGTTGGAGGCGGACGCCGCGGAGCACAAGCTGCTGACGGCCCGCCAACAGCGCTCGGAGGAGAGCGCCGCGCTGGCGCAAACCACCATCTTTTGGGGCAGCCTGCTCGGCACCCTGCTGATCGCGGCAGCCGGCGTGACCATCGCGCGCTCGCTCAGCACGCAGATCAGCGTCGCGGTTCGGCACATTCAGACTTCCGCCGCGGAGCTGCAGGCCGCCGCGAACCAGCAAGCCGCCGGCGCCAAGGAGCAGTCCACCGCCATGAACGAGATCACCACGACGATCAGCGAGCTGCTCGCTACGTCGCGCCAGATCGCGGAGAGCGCGCGGAGCGTGGCAGACATCGCGACCCAGACCGCCAGCCAAGCTCGCTCCGGCGACGCCACCGTGGCGCGCGGGACGGAGGCGGTGGCAGCCATCAAGAAGCAAGTCGACGCCATCGTGGGTCACATGCTGGAGCTCGGCCGCAAGTCTCAGCAAATCGGGGCGGTGCTGGACATCGTGTCGGAGCTGGCGGAGCAGACCAACATCTTGGCCATCAACGCCACGATCGAAGCAGCGGGCGCAGGCGAGACGGGCAGGCGCTTCGGCGTCGTGGCCGACGAGATCCGCAAGCTGGCCGATCGCGTCGGCGGCTCCACCAAGGAGATCCGGACGCTCATCGACGACGTGCGCGCCGCCGTCAACACCACCGTCATGACCACCGAGACCGGCTCGAAAGCCGTCGAGGCTGGCTCGCTGCAGTTCAACGAGGTCGCCAGCTCCTTTCAGCTGATCACCTCCTCGGTGCTCACGGCCTCGCAGGCCGCCAAAGAGATCGAGCTTAGCACCAAGCAACAGGCGTCGGCGGTGGAGCAGGTCAACATCGCCATCACCAACGTGGCTCAATCCGCCAAGGAGAGCGAGGTGAGCACGGGGCAGACGCTGCGCACGGCCTCGGAGCTGGCCAGCCTCTCGCGCGATCTCCTCCGCATCGTGGAGGCGCAGCAGAGCGCTCCGGTGGCGAGGAACGCAGCGGGCTGAGGCATGCAGGATCCGCTGAAGTACTTCCGGATCGAGGCTCGGGAGATCGTCGAGCAGCTGCAAGCCGCCTTGCTCGCGCTGGAGCGTGGCCAAGAGCAGGTCGCGACCGTGGCGCGCTTGCTGCGCCTGGCGCACACGCTGAAGGGCGCCGCCCGCGTCGTCAAGCAGACGGAGATCGCCACGCTCTCGCACCAGCTCGAAGATCACCTGGTGCCGCACCGCGAAGGCACACAGCCTTTCGAGCGCGAGCTGACGAACACGTTGCTCGCCATCGTGGACGACATCGCGAGCAAGGTGCAGAACCTGGCGCCACCGCCCGCCGCCGCTCCAGCTCCAGCTCCAGCCGCCGCAGCGGCGCCTGCACCGGTCGCGCTGGCGCCCGCGCTCGGCGTGCCAGCGC
>JAEYOT010000474.1 GCA_023411445.1 Pseudomonadota bacterium | reverse complement strand
CGCTCGCTGTGCGAAGAGGCGCAGCGAGACGAGGTTGCTGGCACCATCGTAGCCACGCGCTGCCCGACCTGCGGCGCTCATTTCTCTCCGGACGGGCGCTTCTGCCCGTTCGACGGGACCCTGCTGGTGCCGGCGGGGGGCTGGGATCCGGCAGCGACCGACGGGCTCGTGGGCAGCGTGATCGACGGACGCTACGAGGTGCAGTCCGTGCTCGGCGAAGGGGGTATGGGGACCGTGTACCGGGTGCGGCACCGCGCGCTGGGGAAGCCCTTTGCGCTGAAGGCACTGCGCAAGGAGCTGGCTAGCGACGGCGAGATCGCCGCGCGCTTCATCCAAGAGGCTCGTACGGCGGCGGCCGCGTCTCACCCAGGCCTGGTGGAGATCACCGACTTTGGTCGGCTCGAGTCCGGCCAGGTGTACTTCGTGATGGAGCTGCTCGAGGGTCAGTCCTTGGCCACGCTGATTCGCAGCGAGCCGCTGCCCGCGCAGCGCGGGCTTGCGATCGTGCGCCAGCTCGCGCACGCGCTCAAAGCCGCGCACGACTGCTCGATTGTGCACCGCGATCTCAAGCCGGACAATGTCTTGATCGGGCGCGGCGACGGCGGGCGCGACGCCGTCAAGATCGTGGACTTTGGGTTAGCCAAGGTGATCGGCGCGAGCAAGCTGACGCGCTCCGGCGTGGTGTTCGGCACGCCGCACTACATGAGCCCGGAGCAGGCAGCCGGAGAGGTGGTCGACCACCGCGCGGACATCTACGCGCTGGGCGTCGTGATGTACGAGATGTTCACCGGTCAGGTGCCGTTCGAAGCCGACAGCTACATGGGCGTGCTGTCCAAGCACATCAACGCCGAGCCCGCGCCGCCGAGCGAGCTTCGTCCCGAGCTCAAGGAGCTGGGCGCGCTGGAGCAGGTGATCTTGCGCTGCCTGCACAAGCTCCCGAGCGACCGCTACGACAGCCTCGCGGAGCTGCTGGAGGACTTGGACCAGGGCGCGGGGAAAGAGCGCCGCTCGAGCGACGCCAAGCGGCGCGCGGGTCGGCGGGCGCGCTCGACGCGCAGCGCTCCGGCGCGCCCCTTCGCGTATGGGCCGCCCGTGATCGTGGGCGGAGCCTTCTTGCTCGGGATGGGGCTCGTGCTGCTCCTGCGTCGCTCGCCGGCGCCAGCGCGTGAGGCGCTGGCCGCTTCGGCCAGTGCGCCGGTGGTGGCTCGCATCACCGCGGCGCCGCCCGCGCCGGTGCTCAGTCAGAGTGCGCCGCTCGTCATGCCAGCGCCCAGCGCTCCGCCGCTGGCTAGCGCTGCTGCCGTGCCTACCCGCAAGCCGGTGCGCCCTGCGCCGCTGCCGTCGCCGCTTCCGTCACAAAAAATAGCGACGCCCGCCGTTCAGCCGCCCATGAGCTCCGAGATCGTGGATCCTTGGGCGCGCTGATGCGTCACCACCGTCCTGGGCCGGCGCGGACCTCGTTCCAGTCTGGCTTGACAGCAGCGGGAAAGCCCTAAAGGCTTCCCTGAGTCGTCCAACCGGGGGACGACGGGCAAGTGGTAAAGAGTGGCAAAGAAACAGCTCCTTCTGGTTGATGCCGACCCGCGCAGCGTGCGGGTCCTGGAAGTAAGCCTGAAGAAGTCGGGGTACAGCGTGACGACGGCGAGCGACGGGGCGGACGCGCTGGCCAAGATCGACTTTTCCGCGCCGGACTTGATCCTGAGCGATACGCGCCTGCCGCGGCTCGACGGCTACGAGTTGGTGCGGCGCATGAAGGACCGGCCGGAGCACGCGCACATTCCGGTCGTGTTTCTCACGAGTCAGAAGTCGATCGAGGACAAGATCCGCGGGCTCGAGCTGGGCGTGGAGGACTACCTCACCAAGCCCATCTTCGTGCGGGAGCTGATCGCGCGGGTGAACCTGCTGCTAGCGCGCCGCACGCAGGAGCGCATGGCGACGGCCATGCCGATGAGCCGACGCACGCGCCTCAGCGGCTCGCTCGAGGATATGGGCGTGGTGGACCTGCTGCAGACCTTCGAGATCAGCCGCAAGACCGGCGTCGGGAAGATCGGCAACGGGCGCCGCGAAGCGCGTATTTACTTCCGCGACGGCAAGGTGGTGGACGCAGAGCTCGGGCGGCTGCGCGGCGAAGAGGCCGTGTACCGCGCGTTGATCTGGAACTCTGGCCATTTCGAGGTCGAGTTCTGTCCCATCGACCGCGAGGACATCATCCCGACCTCCACGCAGGGCTTGCTGATGGAGGGCATGCGGCGCGTGGACGAGTGGGGGCGCCTGCTGGAGCAGCTGCCGCCGCTCACCACGATCTTCGAGGTGGATCACGAGCAGCTGGTCGAGCGCCTGAACGAGATCCCCGACGACCTCAACGGCATCCTGAAGCTGTTCGACGGCCGGCGCACGCTGCTGGACGTCGTGGACGACTCGCCGTTCGAAGATCTGTCCACGCTGTCCACGATCACCAAGCTGTTCTTCGAAGGGCTGCTCGTGATCTCGGCGCAGGCACCGGACGACGACGTCGTGCCGAGCGAGCTCGAGTCGCAGACTTCGGCGCGGCCGGAGCGCTGGTCGACGCCGTCGGACGAGGACGTGGTGCCCGAGTACACGAG
>JAEYOT010000470.1 GCA_023411445.1 Pseudomonadota bacterium | reverse complement strand
CCGATCTACCCGAGCTGGGTGGGCTTCAGGTTTTCAGCGCGGCGACGGATGAGGCGGTGGGCCTCCGCTTGCTGCTGGCTCCGACGGCGAGCCGCTCGCTGGTGCAGGCCCTGGCGGCAACGGCGAGCGACGAGCCCGTGACGCTCGCGATCGGTCCCGAAGGAGGCTTCTCTGAAGAAGAGGAGCAGGCGCTGGTCAGCGCTGGCTTCGAGCCAGTTCGCCTCGCTCCTTACGTGCTCCGCACCGAGCTGGCTGCCGTCGCGGCGCTCTCGGTGCTGGCCGCTCACGAGTGAGCCGAGACACGCGCTCGCGTCTCGGCAGCCACAGCACCGGGATCGATACTCGAACGAATCCAAGCGCTTAGGATCCGGCGCGCCGGCTGCACCGTCGGCTGCGCATGCTCACCGCGCTGCTCATCGGCTCGTTCGCCGTCGCGCTGTTCGTCGGCACGCTTCGCCTGACTCCGCCGCCCCGGGGTCGCGTCACGTTGCTGCCGCCGCGACCGGCCACCCGAAAAGCCTGAACAGCTTGTCAGGTGCGCTGAGGTGCGCCCCTACAAGAGTTCAAGTATTTTCTCAAGCTTTCGGCTGGCCGAGTTGTTGACAGCCTGATCCTAGACCTTTAGCGTCGCGGGCAAGAAGTGGGAGATAGTGGCGAGAAGTGACGGATTCGCCCAAACCCTCCCAAACCTGAATGTTCCGCGGGCAGTTCTCACACTCGGTCGACGCAAAAGGGCGCGTCAGCCTGCCCGCGCGCTTTCGCGACGTGCTCATGGCGGAGGGTGACGCGCGCTTCGTGCTCACCCCGTCGGTGTCGGACCCTTGCTTGCATCTCTATCCGATGAAGGCGTGGGAGGACGTCGAACGCAAGATTTCGGAGTTGCCGAACTGGGACCCGACGGCGATCCGCCTTCGTCGCATGTACGTGTCGGCGGCGGTCGAGTGCGAGCTCGACGGCTCGGGTCGCGTGCTGGTGCCACCGCACCTGCGCGAGCGCATCAAGCTCGAGAAGGAAGCGCTGTGGGCCGGCATGGGCCGCACGCTCGAGCTGTGGTCTAGGTCGTCGTGGGATGCGGCGCTCACGATGACTGCCGAAGAGGCGGCTTCGTTCCGCGCTGCTCTGGAGCAACTGAAGATATGACGATGTCAGAGCTACCCTTCGACCCCAAGGCGAGCTTCTCCCACCTGCCGGTGCTGCTGGAGAGCGTGATCTCCGAGCTGCAAGCGGGCCAGGGCGGCCTGTTCGTGGACGCGACCGCCGGCGGCGCCGGTCACTCGCGCGCCATCTTGGACGCATCGCCCAGCGTGCGCTTGATCGCCACCGACCGCGATCTCACCGCGGTCGACACGGCGCGGGAGCGCTTGGCCGAGCACGGCGAGCGCGCGCGCGTCGCGCACGCGCGCTTCAGCGAGATCGCGTCGGTGCTGGATGAGGCCGGCATCGAGCAGGTCGACGGCATCCTGGCCGACTTGGGTGTGAGCTCCTTCCAGCTCGACACCGCCGAGCGCGGCATGAGCTTCCGCCACCAAGGTCCGCTCGACATGCGCATGGACACCTCGCGCGGCGAGACCGCGCTCGAGCTGATCACGCGCTTGGACCAAGACGAGCTGGCCGACGTGATCTACGAGCTGGGTGAGGAGCGCCGCTCCCGCCGCGTCGCGCGTTGCATCAAGCAAGCGCTGGAGGAGGGCAACCTGAACGACACCATCGAGCTGCGGCGAGCCATCGTGCGCGCGGTGGGCCCGCGCCGCATGGGCGGCATCGACCCGGCTACCAAGACGTTCCAAGCGCTGCGCATCGCGGTAAACGGCGAGCTGAACGAGATTTCAGCGCTGCTCGAGCTGGCGCGCACCCGGCTCAAGCCCGGCGGGCGGCTGGCGGTGATCAGCTTTCACTCGCTGGAGGATCGACTGGTCAAGCGCGAGTTTCAGAACCGCGTGCTGTGGCAGCCCACCACCAAGAAGCCGATCATCGCCAGCGAAGAAGAGCAGGCGCAGAACCCGCGCTCGCGCAGCGCCAAGCTGCGGGTGGCGCGCCGGCTTGCTCCGGGCGAGGGAGGCGACGCATGAGCAGCTCGCTGCGCGAGGAGCGCAAGTCCGAGCGGGTGTTCCTGACGTTGTGGACGTTGGCCGTGCTGGCCGCGACGGCAGCGTTCGTGCTGCACCTCGGCCTACGCGTGCGCAGCGTGGAGCTGGGCTACGAGCTCGGCCGTGCCCACGCGCGCGTAGCGCGGCTCCGCGAGGTCAAGCACGTGCTGGAGCTAGAGGTGGCGAGCCACAAGACGCCGGAGCGCGTCGATTTCGTGGCGCGCACGCTGCTCGGTATGAGCGAGCCGACTGCTGATCGCATCTTGCCGGCCGGCAGGCGCCCTGCGCCCGAGCCGGCTCAGGCGCAGGCTCAAGCGGAGGCTGCGGCGCCGTGAACGTTCGCAGGCCGAAGCCAGGGCCGGTCGCGGCGGAGACGGAGCGAGCGCCGAGCTCGCCCTCGCGCGCGCGCTGGATCCGCGTGCGCATGGGCGTGCTGTGCGGCCTGCTGGCGCTCGGGCTCGGCTTGGTGGTGTCGGCGGGCTACTCGCTGATGGTGGAGGACGGCGCGGCTTGGCGCGAGCTGGCGGAGAGCCAGCGCCAGCGCCGCCTGCACGTGTCGCCCAAGCGCGGCGCCGTGTACGACCGCAACGGCAGCGCGCTGGCTGTCAGCGTGGAGGTGCCGAGCGTCAGCTTGGACGCGGTGGAGCTCTTGCGCGGCGTGCCGCCCGGTCAGGTGCCGGTGGTGGCGCGCGACGCGGCCAACCGCATCGCGCAGGTGCTGTCTTTGGACGCCGCCCACGTGGAGCGGCGCATCTTGCAGAAGCGGCGCTTCGCCTGGCTCAAGCGGCAGATCAACGCCGCGGAGGCTGACAAGGTGCGCGCGCTCGGCAGCGAGGGCCCGTACGAGCGGCGCATCCGCGGCCTGATCGTGGAAGGTGAGGGGCGCCGCTACTACCCGCGGCGTGAGCTGGCGGGTCCGCTGCTCGGCTTCGTTGCGCCCGACGGTGAGGGCAAGGACGGCCTGGAGTACGCGCTGAACGAAGACTTGAAGGGCCGCGTCGACAAGCTGTCCGGCCTTCGCGATCGCTCCGGCCGGCTGCTGCTCTCCGACGGCGTGGAGGACGAGCGCGCCCTGGCCGGTCACAACG
>JAEYOT010000421.1 GCA_023411445.1 Pseudomonadota bacterium | reverse complement strand
GCGCTGGCCAGATGAGCGCCCCGAGGCGCGCCGCACCGAAGAAGCCGCTGTCGCAGGCGGTGGCCAGCGGCGAGCCACCGCTGCCAGCGGCGCTCGAGCTCGGCGGCGGCTACACCTGGGTCAACTTCTGGGCCGCCTGGTGCGCGCCCTGCAAGGAAGAGATCCCGCGGCTGTTTCATTTTCAGCAGGAGCTCGCCAAGGTGTCGGCCGGCTTCAAGCTCGCCTTCATCTCGATCGACGACGACGAGCGACAGCTGAGGGGCTTTCTGGCCTCCCAGGGCGCAGCCGGCCTACGTCGCAGCTACTGGCTCAAGGAGGGCAAAGAGCGCGAGGACTGGCTGAAGGCCGCTGGGCTCGAGCCGGATCCGGAGCTGCCCTTCCACCTGCTCTTCGACGCCAAGGGCAAGCTGCGCTGCGTCGTCAAGGGTGCGCTGGAGGACCAGGATCTCCCGGCATTGAAGGCCTTGGTCGGCAACTGACCCGCTCGGGGCCGGCGCCTCGGACCCGAGCTGTGGCGCGCGTTCCAGTCCGATCTGGAACCATGTGGAACCAGGACCAGTCTCCGAGTACTGTGCGCTGCACAGCATCATGTCTCGCCGTCCCGACATCGCCGAAGTCGCCAAGCACGCCAAAGTCTCAAAGAGCACCGTTTCCCGGGTGATCAACGGCGGCTACGCCAGCGCGGAGGTGAGAGCGCGCGTGGCCAAGGTGATCCAAAAGCTGGGTTACACGCCCTGGACCACGGCTCGCAACTTCTCGCTCGGTCGCGCCGGCTCCTTTGGCTTGGTCATGGAGGACAGCCAGAACGAGTGGATCACGCAGATCCTCGGCGGCATCGAGGAGGAGCTCACCTCGAAGCATATCTCGTTGCTCGTCGGCAGCTTGGTGCTGCGCGGCACCTACGACTCGGCCACCGTCACGTCGTGGATCCGCGAGCACCGGGTAGATGGCCTGATCTTCGCCCGCCCCGGGCGCCGCGAGAAGCCGCTGGTGGAGGCTGCGCGCAAGGTCAAGCTCGCCATCGCGCTGATCACGCCTGACGAGAGCTTCAAGGGCGGCGCGGTGCTGCGCAGCAACAACGTAGACGCGGGCCGCGAGATCGCGGAGCACTTGTACGAGCTCGGCCACCGCCGCATCGCTTACCTCGGTGGGCCGGAGGACTCCTTGGATAGCCGCCAGCGCGCCCAGGGTCTCGAAGAGGGCCTGGCGCTCCGGCGCATCAAGATCCAGCCGCAGTTTCTGGTCTTCGCGCCGCGCTACCACCTGCTGGAGGGCGTAGCGTTCGCTGAGAAATGGCTGAAGATGCCGCGCGGGCGCGCCCCCACGGCCGTGGTGTGCGCCAACGACGTGATGGCGCTCGGCTTCCTGCGCACGCTGCAGACGCACGGAGTCTCCGTACCGCGGGACGTTTCGGTGGTGGGCTACGATGACGTGCCCGCCGCCAGCCTGTTCTGGCCCGGCTTGACTACCGTACGGCAGCAGATGCGCGCCATGGGCGCGGCCGCCTGTCGCTCGCTGATGGCGCAGATGAACGGCGAGTCCCACGATCGCTCGGTGCTCGAGTTCCCGATGGATCTCATCGTCCGGCAAAGCACCGGCCCGAGCTCGGACAAGAAGGTGTGAAGCGGCGTCCGCAGCGCGGCCGCGGAGAACGAGCCCGGCCGCCAACCGCACCATCCGCGCGCGCCTCGCAGCAACGCACCCCATCGCCATCGCGCGATTCATCGCGCTTGAGCTTGCCCGACGCGCTGGAATCACGTCTGAGCGCCGGCCATCCCTGGATTTACCGCGACCACGTGCCGGCTGGCTTTCGCGCGCGGCACGGCGACTTCGTGCCGGTGCAGAGCGGCCGCTTCGAAGCCTTCGCGCTGTGGGACGAAGAGTCGCCGATCGCGCTGCGCGTCTTTTCGCGCAGCGTGCGGCCTGACGCTGCTTGGGTCGAGGCGCGCGTGGAGGAGGCTTGGCAGCTGCGCCGTCGGCTGCTGCCGCCAGACACGGACGCTTTCCGCTTGCTGTTCGGCGAGGGCGACGGGCTGCCGGGCGTGGTGGTGGACGTCTACGCCGGCTTTGCCGTGGTGATCGCCTACAGCAGCGCGCTGGCTCGGGTGGTCGAGTGGGTCGTCGCCGCGCTCGCCAAGCAGCCGGACATCCGCGGCGTGTGCGAGCGAACCACGCGGCGCAAAGAGCGCAGCTCGGAGCTCCGGCACCGCGCGGGCGAGCCGCCGCCACAGCTCGTGATGATCCGCGAGCATGGCCTAAGCTACGAGGTCGATCTGGCCGCCGGTCAGAAGACGGGCCTGTTCCTCGATCACCGCGCCAATCGCCGCTTCTTGCGGGAGCGCGCGCAAGGCCTACGCGTGCTGAACCTGTTCTCGTACACCGGCGCGTTCTCGGTCTCGTGCGCGGCTGGCGGCGCCAGCCACGTCACCAGCGTGGACATCGCCGCGCCCGCCATCGCGGCGGCCGAGCGGAACTTCGCGCACAACGGCTTCGGCGCGGAGCGGCACCTGGGGGTTGCCGCGGACGTGTTCGAGTTCTTGGAGCGCGCTCGCGCGCAGGGTGAGCGCTGGGACCTCGTAATCGCGGATCCGCCTAGCTTCGCCAGCTCACGCGCCGAGCTGTTCTCGGCCTTGCGCGCCTACAAGAAGCTGCACGCCGCCTCGCTCTCGGTCCTCAACGAGGGCGGCTGGTACGCCGCTGCCAGCTGCACCTCGCAAGTTTCACCGGACGCGTTCCGCGAGACCATCGCCGCCGCCGCCGGTCGTCGTCATCGTGTCACCGTGCTGCACGAAGCTGCTCACGACGTCGATCACCCCTACGGTGTGGGGCATTTGGAGGGGCGCTACCTCAAGTTCGTGCTGTGTCGGGCGCTCGCACCGGCGTGACGCGCCTGCACGTGGCGTCTCGCCGCGCGGGGGCATTGCTGCCGTAACAAGCTGTGAATTTTGCCGCGTTCGCGCTGGCATGGCCGCTGCTTAAGCGCGGCCTTGAGCAAGTTGTTAGGTGGTCTCGCGGCAGGTTGGGGCGCCAAGAAGCTGGGCGGGGGCTGCTTCAGCACGATCTTGGTCTTCGTCGTGCTGTGGTACCTGCTCGGCCACCTTCGAATCTTTCAGTGAGCTTTGCTCACACCTTCTTGTACTCTTCGACAAACTCCCAGTCTGCGATCAGGTGCTTCTTCAGCATCAGGGAGAGCAAGGCGCTGAACAGCGCTTCCCAGCGCACGTTCTCGCCCAAGATCTCGCTCGCGTCGGCGCCATGAGCCAGCGCTCTGAGCGCGGCGGTGAGATCGCGCGCCGTCAGTGCTTCGCCGGCAGCGCCCGGCTTCTCGCTCACGGGCGGGTCGCTCGGTAGCCGGCGCTGCGGCGCGGTCTTGGCTGGCAGGTTCACTTTGGTGCCGTCCAGCAGCGTGAGCGTGACCATGCGCGGCCCCTTGCCCTTGCCGCGGCGGGGCAGCGGGATCTCGGAGACCTCGATCTCCGGGGTGTCGTCGTCCAGCGTCGTGGGCGGGGCCGGTGGGGCGGCTGCCGCTGGATTCGCAGGGGGAGCTTTTGCGACCGGGGGCGGCTCGAGGTCTACCTGGCTCTGGCGCTCGACCTCCGCCACGGCCTCGGACAAGGAGGGCGAATCGTTGCCGGCTCCGTAGTAGGCGCGGATGGCGGAGCGAATGTCCGTGGGGGGAGCGATCATGGCGCGCACCGGCAACCCGGCGAATTGCGAGACCTCCGCGTGAGCGCGCTCGTCGCTAGGGTCGTCCATGGCCACGTACAGCGTTTGGCCCAAACCGCGCACGCGCCGCACGAAGATTGGTACCAAGCAGAAGCGCTCAGCCAGCTCCTGTGGCACCAGGTTGAGCAGCTGCCGCGAAAACTCGATGTGGTACAGCGACACCCAGGGTACCGCCAGCTGCTGGCTCAGGATCTGCGTGACCTGCGTCTCGCTCACGAGCCCGGCTTCCACCAGCAACGTGCCGATGCGGCGCCCGTCGCGCTTCTGCAGCGAAAGCACGTCGTCGAGCTGCTCACGGGTGATGATGTGCGCCTCGACGAGGAGCTCTCCGAGCCTGACGCGGGCCGTGGACATATCCTTCAATTCTACCTCTATTGGCCGGAAGCCGGCTACTTCGGCCCGAAAGCCGTTAAAAAGCCGCCTTACCGGCAGCGCGCGCGGCCCGGACCTGGGGGAGGGGGCCACCAGATAGCCGCTAGCAAGCGGGCTTTGGTCGGTTAGAATGCAGGCTCGCAGGTTTGGCGGTGGGTGCCCACCCGCCGAGCCCCTCCTCACGTGGTGAACGCCCAAGCCCAGCCCTCCCTCCGTATCTGCCCGCACTGCGGAGCAGGCTGCGCGAGCGAGCATCAATACTGCCCTGCGTGCGGGTTTCCGATCGGCACCATGGGCTCGACCACGGACGACAAGTTCGTCGGTAAGACGCTGCCGGGCGGCTATCACATTCTGGACTTGATCAGCGTCGGCGGGATGGGCCGCGTGTATCGGGCGGAGCAGTCCGCGCTCGGTCGCACCGTGGCGGTGAAGATCATCCATCCCCACCTGCTCTCCGACGAGAACTCGGCGCTGCGCTTCATCACGGAGGCCCGCGCTGCCAGTCAGCTCAACCACCCCAACTCCATCGCCGTGTTCGACTTTGGTCGCACGGACGACGGCCAGCCCTACCTGGTGATGGAGTTCTTGCGCGGTAAGGACTTGGCGCGCGTGGCGTACGAAGAGGGCCCGCTCGCCTTCTCGCGCATCGTGGACGTGCTGCGGCAAGGCCTGGCCGCGCTGAGCGAAGCGCACGATTTGGGCATCGTGCATCGCGACCTCAAGCCGGAGAACATCATCCTGGAGCCGCTCCGTCGCGGGGGTGACTTCGTGAAGGTGGTGGACTTCGGCTTGGCCAAGCTGCGCGCGGACGCGCAGTCACCGAGCGTCACGAGCCCGGGCATCGTGTGCGGCACGCCGGACTACATGGCGCCCGAGCAAGGCCGGGGCGATCCGATCGACGGGCGCAGCGATCTGTACGCGGTGGGCGTGATCTTGTTCCAGCTGCTCACCGGGCGGCTGCCGTTCGAGGCGGACAGCCCGACGCAGGTGGTCATGATGCACATGACCATCCCGGTGCCGGATCCGCGGCAGGTGGCGCCCGAGCGCAACATCCCGGAGCCGCTGGTGCAGGTGGTGAACAAGGCGCTCGCGAAGGACGCCAAGAAGCGCTACCAAGACGCGATCGAGTTCGCCGACGCGCTGAAGAGCGCGCTGGCGGTGGCCGAGAGCGTGCCGCCGGAGCAGCGCTTCTCGCTGCCTCCGCCCTCGATGGGCGGGGCCATGATGGCGTGCCCGAGCTGCGGGCATCAGGTCCCGTACGCGAAGTTCTGCTTGGAGTGCGGCACGCGGCTCCCGGCGCGTAGCGGGTTGCCGGAGAACGCGACGCATCCCTCGTTGCCGCTCCCGCTGGTCGCGCGCGACGACGACGTGGCTTGGCTGGAAGATCGGCGCCAGCAGGTGCGCGGCTCGCTGATGGGCGCGCGGCTCGTCGGCGAGCAGGGCGCCGGGAAAACGCGCTTGATCAGCGAGCTATTGCTACGCGCGTCGGCCGACGGCGATCTGGTCGCCGTCACGGGCCCGGATCCGTATCACGCCGAGGTGGCGGGCTACGCGCTACGCGTCGCGATCGAAGCGCTCGCGGGGCTGTCGGAGATGGAGATCTCCGAGCTTGCCTTCGAAGACGCTAGCCCAGACGCGGAGGCAGGCTTGGCGGAGCTGTTCGACAGCGCGCCCAAGCGGCACGACATCCGCTCGCCGCAGGAAAGACGCCTCGCCCTCGCGGAAGGCCTGCGCTGGGCGCTGACGCGCGCCGCCAAGCGCTCCAAGTCCGGCCGCACCGTGCTCGCGATCGACGACCTGCAGCGTCTGGACGGGCCGAGCCGTAACGCCTTCGCGGACGTGCTGGGTGAGCCACCGCGGCTGTCTTGCTTGTTCCTCGCGGCGCACACGCCAGGCTTCGACGCCGGCTGGGGCGCCGAGGCAGCAGCGCGTATCTTGCCGGGCTTGCCGCCGCCCGCCGTCTCCCGCCTGCTCCGCCCGAGCCGCAGTGGCGCGCGCGCGGACGACACGGGGCGCGGCGTGCTGCCGATGTACGTGGAGCAGGTGCTGCGCTACACGCAGGAGGGCGGCAGCGATCCGCCCGCGCGTCTGGCAGATCTCGTCGCGCTGCGCGTGGACACCTTGGAGCCGGCGGCGCGACGAACGCTGCAGGCCCTGGCCGTGATGGGCGACAACGTCCGTCCGGAGATCATCTCCGAGATCCTTCGGGGCGACAACGTCGAGGCCACCCTACCGGAGCTGCGCAAGACGGGCATGATCGCCCAGCAAAACGGGCGCATCTCCACCTCCCACCCCCTGCTGCGGGACATCGTGCTGCTCGGCATCCCCGCCGCCGTGAAGAAGGACCTTCACAGCCGCGCGCTGCGCGCGTGCG
>JAEYOT010000386.1 GCA_023411445.1 Pseudomonadota bacterium | reverse complement strand
GCGCGCACGTGGGCGTGCGCGCGTTCAACCACCTGCTGGGCGAGAGCTCGGTCAGCTTCTTCGCGATCAAGGAGCAGGCCGCGCGCCTCAAGCGCGGCTTCCCACAGTCGCTCAACAGCGAGCGCTTCCTGTATCCCGAGGAGCAGACCGTGCTGCGCCGCTCGCTCGACACCTACTTCGAGGACAGCGGCGTGCACCCGACCTTCGCCGCGGAGTTCGCAGATCTGGCGCTGGCCATGTCGTTCGGGCAGGCGGGCGCCGGCATCTTCGCGGGCCCTACCGTGATCGAGCGCGAGATCAAGAAGCAGTACGGCGTGGCCGTGATCGGGCGCGCTCGGCAGATCAAGGAGCGCTACTACGCCATCAGCGGTGAGCGGCGCCTGGCGCACCCAGGCGTGCTCGCCATCTCACAAGCCGCGCGGCGGCTGCTCAGCGCTTGAGCTGCACCTTGTGCCCCGGCGTGGGGATTTCGCCGAGCAGCACGCTATCCTGGAACTTCGCCTTCTCCAGCACGCGGCTGGACGCCGCCAAGTCGAAGGCCAAGCCCCACTCCACGCCGTCCGCCACCGCCACGAAGAAGGTGCTCGAGTCCGGGCACGTCTTCGCCATGCGCTCGATCGTCTCGCCGGTCATCGACAGATCCGGACCGGCCATGCCGCGGCCGCGCTTGCTGGCCACGCCGCCCGAGAGGCGCCACACGGCGGTGCCGAAGTCCGTCGTCACCATCGCCACCAAGCTACAGGGCGGCGCCTGGGTGCTGCGCTCCGGGGTGAAGCGCTGCTCGGCGTTGAACTCCTGCCGCGTCTCCGTGCGGATCGTGATCTTGCCCGGGTTGAGCTTGCCGAGCTCATCCAGGTAAGTGGAGACCCAAGCCACCTTCGCCTTGCGATCCACGGCCAGCCGCACGTCCTGCCCCTCGATCCACTTCTTGGCGTTGCCCAGCAGCTCGGCCAGCTTGGCGCGGCCCTCGGGGTTTTGCAGCAGCGCGCGCTCGAAGCCCACCTTGGTGCTGATGGTGTCGATCTCGAGCTCCGGCGCGGTCTCCTTCTTGGGCGGAGCGCTTTCGGGCTGCGCCGCGGCGGCCGTGTCCTTGGGCGGATCGACGGGCGTCGGCTTCGGCTTCGCGTCGCAGCCCAGCGTGGCCGCGCACGCCAGCAGGATTAGCGCAGGTTTTTGCACAGCGGCTCGCGGAGGGTGAGGACGAGAGAGTCGGCGCACAAGCCATCCGCTTCGTCTTCGTCTTTGGCGCAGTAAAGTGACTGGCACTCGCTGTCGGCGGTGCACGGCTCGGCGCGCTTCAGGCGCGGCTCGCACGTCGGGTCCTCGGCTTCCTCGTCGGCGAGCACGCAGTGGTCGCTCGGGCGGCATTGGTAGTCACCCTGGCACGTCGCGCCTGCTCGCTTGTAGGCGACGCAGTTCTCGCCGTTGCAAAAGTAGCCGTCGGCGCAGACCTGCTGCGGCTCGTCGCAAGGATCGCCGCCGCCCATTTCCTCGGGCTTCTCACAGCTGCCGCTGTCGTCCCCCGCCTTGATCACGCAGCGGAAGCCCCCGGCCGTGTTGCAGTCTTCGTTCGCGCTGCACGCCTCGCCCTGTTTCGCGGCACCGAGCGAGAGCTGGTCGCAGGGCGCGCCGAGCTTGAGCACCACTTGGATGTCATCCGCGGACAGCACCGCATCGCGGTACGCATTCTTGACGGCGCTCAGGCACGCCTCCGCGCGCTTCGAGCTGTACTCGCTCGGCACGAGCGCCAGACAGAAGTCGCTCTGCGTGGCCACGCAGTCCGCCTTGTCGGGCGCGTTGCAGGCGTCCAGCACCTTCTGTTGACAGGCGGCGTCCGCCCAAGCCCGGCAGAAGCCCTCGCGCTTGGCCAGCGGATCGGGTGGAGGGTCGTCGGAGCTGCAGCCGAGCGGCAAGGAGAGAAACAGCAAGCCCAAAGCGAGAAGCGGCGTCTTCATCGAAGGTTGGACGATACACCGAGCCGATCGTTTTGGTCACTTTCGTGGGCCCGGGCGGCGCGAGCCAGCTCGAGCGGCGCACAGAAATTCCCGATGCGTTTCTGACCCGCGGCACTAGGCTGGGCACGTGCCCGTCCGGCCCTCGCTCGCGGTCCCTCGCTTGTCCCTGAGGCCAGCGGTCCCGCCGCCGCGGATTCCGTCGCCGCTGCAAGCTTGTGTGCTGTGGCTGCTCACGATGGCGCTGGTGTTCGCGGCGAACCTGGGGCTCACGGCCGTGGCGGCGCTCGTGGCGATCGGTAGCGGGCTCAAGGTCGAGCGCGCGCTGGCGCTCTTGGCGGATCCCAAGAGCTCTCCACTCGTCAACAGCGCGCCCTGGATTTCGATCTCGGTGCTGGTGATGGAGCTCACGCTCGGGCTCGTGATCTGGCGCTTCCTCCGGCGGCACCGCGTCTTCCTCCACGAGGTCAGCCCGCTGCGGGTGCCTTCGCTGCGCGACCTGCTCGGCGCGCTGCTGTGCGTGTTCGGGCTCGCGCCGCTGTCGGGCATGCTGGCGCAGCTGGTGGAGCGTTACCTCCCGCGCGACGTGAACGCAGAGACGATCGTGGTCGCGCTGGCACGCGGCGTCTCCGGGGGCGAGCTGCTGCTAGTACTACTAGCCACCGCGCTGCTCCCGGCCGTGGTCGAGGAGCTGCTCTTTCGCGGCGTTTTGACGCGGGCGTTTCTGGGACGCAGCAACCTGTTGGCGATCTTCGCGCCGAGCGTCATGTTTGGGTTGTTCCACAGCGAGCCCACCCAAGCCGCCGGCACCTTCGTGCTCGGCGTAGGCTTCGGTATCGCGCGGCTCTACACGGACAGCGTGATCACCAGCATGGTCTGCCATTTCGCCTACAACGCCTACGAGCTCGTGGACGTGCACACGGGAGGGCAGGTGGGCGACAGTGAGCTTCACCTCGGACGCGTAGGGCTCGGGCTGCTCGTCAGCGCGATCGGCTTCGTGCTCATGGTGCTCGTACCAGGAGAGAGCAAGTCATGAAACGACGCGCGCTCTTGGCGGGAGGGCTCGCGCTCGGCGCCGGCGCTGGGGCGCGCGTGGCCGCCGCCGAGCCGCTCGTCTCCGAAGAGCTCGCCTTGACCGAGCTGTCGCTCAGCGGCGACCGCGCGTTCGGGCGCGCGCTCTTGCTCGTGCCCAAGCAGCTGGGGCCGGAGCCGGAGCTGCTCGTGCTCCTGCACGGCCTGGGCGAGTCGCACGATCAGGTCATCGGCATGCGCGCGTTCGCCGAGCGCTACGGCTTGCTCGCCGCCGTGAGCCGGCTGGCTCAGCCGCCCGTCTCGCGCCTCTACCCGAAGCAAGACTACTTCGGCGCGGGGCGGCTCGAAGAGCTGAACGCGCGGCTGCGCCAGCGCCCCTTTCGTTGCCCGGTGCTGGTCTGCCCCTTCACGCCGAACCCCTACCGGGCCACCACCGCGTCGCTGCTCGCCCGCTACGGCGAGTTCGTGAGCGGCCCGCTGCAGCGCGAGGTGGAAG
>JAEYOT010000363.1 GCA_023411445.1 Pseudomonadota bacterium | reverse complement strand
GTGCAAGGTCATGCCGCTCGGCGATTCGATCACGCATCTGGGCGGTGTGCAGGACTCCGCCTACCGCTTGAAGCTGTTCGAGCTTTCGTTGATGAACGACAAGAAGCTCACGTTCGTCGGATCCAGCCAGAACGGGCCGGCCATGACGAGCACGGGGGTGCCGTTTCCGCGTCAGCACGAAGGGCACAGCGGCTGGACGATCTCGGATGGCGGCGGACGAAGCGGCCTGTACCAGAAGATTGAGGGCTGGCTGAAGGCGACGCCGCCGCACATCGTCACGCTCATGATCGGCACGAACGACGTGGACATTCAGTTGGACTTGGCCAACGCTCCGATGCGGCTCGGGCAATTGCTGGATCGCATCGCCCAGCACGCGCCTAACGCGCTCACGGTCGTCGCGCAGATCGTGCCCACGACGGATGACAATACCAATCAGCGCGTGCGGGCGTACAACATGGCGATCCCTGCGCTGGTCAAGGCGCGGCAGGACCAGGGCAAGCACGTGATCATGGTAGACATGTACGGCGCGCTCACGGCAAACGCGCAGTACAAGACTCAGTATTTTGCCGACAAGCTTCATCCCAACGTCAACGGGCTGACCGTGATGGCCAACACCTGGTGGGAAGCGATCGGCGAGCTCTTGCCTGCGAAGTGAGGGCGGCTCACGGCTTGCGCTCGCGAGCCACCTCGACCGAGCACGGCGCGTGGCGCACCACGTACTCCGCTACGCTGCCGAGCAGCCAGCGGGACACGCCGGTGCGCCCATGTGAGCCGAGCACGATCAGGTCCGCCTTCCAATCTTCTGCAGCTTGAACGATCTCCAGGCGCGGATCGCCCGTGCGGATGGCGGTTTCCACGGCGAGGTGGTCCCTCAGCCGCTCGGCGCTGCGGTTGACCGAGCGGCGTGTGGCTTCCGTGAGTTGGCTCGCCACGGTCTCGAACTGAATGGGCGCCAGGGCCGTGGTCGGATCGACCATGGGTAGGGGCGGTTGGACCACCGAGAGCACCAGCACCACCGTGTCTGCGGGCCAGGGCCTCGACTGCACCACGCTGAACGCGGCCTCCGAGCTGTCCGAGCCGTCAGTTGCCAGGAGAATACGCATGGGAAGCGCCCTGCAAGCGTCAGGCCGCGCGCGCAGCGAGGTCAGCACCCGCGACTCTGCGCTGATTTGCCTCGTTGTGGTCGGCGGCGCTGGGACCATGCTTCCGACATGGGCAAGCTCGTCGATGGTGTCTGGGTCAACGAGTGGTACGGCAGCGACGAGTCCGGGCACTTCGTACGCGACGAGACACGCTTCCACAACAGCGTGCTCGCGGACGGCTCGAACGGCTTCCGCGCGCAGTCGGGCCGCTATCACCTGTACGTGAGCCTTGCCTGTCCGTGGGCCCACCGCGTGCTCTTGGGGCGGCGCTTGAAGCGGTTGGAAGGGGCGATCTCGCTCAGCGTGGTGCACCCCCACATGGGCGAGCGTGGCTGGGAGTTTCGGGCGTACCCGGGCAGCGTGCCGGACACGGTCAACGGCTGCAACTACCTCTACGAGGTGTACCTGAAAGCCAAGCGGGACTACACGGGGCGCGTTACCGTCCCGGTGCTCTGGGACAAGGAGCAGGACACCATCGTTTGTAACGACTCACGCATGATCTTGCGCATGCTGTCGCGAGAGTTCGAGGCGTTTGGGGATCGCCAGCGCGACTTGTGCCCGCGCGACTTGGAGGAGGCCATCGATCGTGAGATCGATGCCATGTACCGCCCGGTGAACGATGGCGTGTACCGCGCTGGCTTCGCCAGCAAGCAAGCCGCGCACGAACAAGCCGTACGCGCCTTGTTCGCCGCGCTCGACGAGTACGAGGAGCGGCTCGGTCGCCAGCGCTTCTTGCTCGGAGCCCGCTTCACCGAGGCCGATATTTGCCTGTTCACGACGCTGCTCCGCTTCGACCCGGTGTACCACTACCACTTCAAGTGTAACCTCCGGCGCCTCGTCGATTACCCCGCGCTCTTCGGTTACTTGCGGGACATTTACCAAATGCCGGGCGTCGCCGAGCTCTGCAACCTCGACCACATCAAGCAGCACTATTACACGAGCCACCCGCATCTGAATCCGAGCGGCCTCGTCCCGCTCGGGCCGAGCATCGACTTGATGGCGCCTCACCAGCGCGCGCGGCTGGCGGCCTAAAACGCCGGTCTCCACTCGCTCGCGTCCGCCTTGGTCTGCGCTTTGCACGAGCAAGGCAACCCGACACAAGGAGCGCTGCGATGCGATCGATCTCTTGCTTGGCTGTAACGGCGGTGGTGTTGGCCTGCGGCAACGGCGGCGCTGGCGAGAGCATGGATGCTGCGGGAAAGGGCGGGGCTGGCGCAGGCGGCGACTCCAGCGGGGGCGAAGACGCGGCAGCGGGCGCGGCCGGCGAGAGTCTCGGAGCTTGGTCCGGAGAGCTCGCCCCGGCGACTCAGATCGCATCGGGTGAGGCATCGCTGCTGGGCGTGACCGGTGAGGATTGGGTCTTGTTCCGCGCCATGGGCTTGCTGCTCGCCGCGCCCGTGAGCGGTGATGAAGCGGTGAAAGAGATTTCGACGGCTCCCGGCAGCGTGCTGGTGCGAGGCAACGCGGTGTTCAACTGGGCCAACGTGGACTGGTCTGGCGGCGTGGGCGTCGGGGACCTCTCGGTGTGGACGCTCGAGGGTGGCACTCATGAGCTGGGCGCGACACCGTACGTGGAGGCCTTGGTGGCGGCGAGCGCGTCGGGCGCCTTCGTGGTCTACACGGCCAACACCACCGAGACGACCACCGACTTGATGATCGCGACCAGCGACTTCGCTGAGCCCGAGGTGTTGATCCCGGCCCTAGGTCTTGGCTCGGAAGAGACCTGCGGCGCCAGCATCGGCTTCGTGGGTGAGCGGCTGTTCGTTGGCTCGTGCGAGGAAGGGACGCGCGCCGCCACCCTCGCCCGCTACGAGTGGTCCGGCAAAGCCTGGGACGCGACCCTGATTGCCGATGACGCCTTGCCGCAGTGGTCCGGCGACGAGGCAGGTGAGCGCGTGTTCTTCCAGGACAGCCAGTACGCCGCGTTCGTGTGGGAGGAGGGCGAGGTGACGGCGATCGACGCCTCGGTGAGCCGCGGGCAAATCACGCCCGATGGCTCGGCCGTCTTTTACACCGTGGGCGACCAGCTGCGCCGTTCGGCCTACCCGCGCGTCAACCCATCTCCGATCGTGACGACCGGATACAAGCAGCCGGTAGGTTTCAGCGCCGGTTTCGATACCGTGCTGTACTCGACGACAGTGAGCTACGAGTCTGGCACACGCCGCGATCTGCTACTCGCCGCGACGGATCGGCTCAACTCCGAGCCCGTGCGGCTGGTGACCGAGCCTGTCGCCACGCTCGGTCGCTCGCACATCACTGCGGATGGCAAGTTCGTGTTCTACCTTACTGACGTGGGGAGCAGCGGCGGAACGTTGCACGTCGTGTCAACGGACGGTAGCGAGGTGCTGTCGCTGCCGAACGTGCTCGAAGTGGTGGCGGCGAACGGTAGCACTCTCGTCTTCTCCGACAACCCGAGCGACCCGGAGCAGTACCCGGTCGTGGCCGACCTCAAGCTCATCAACCTCGAGCACGAGACGGAGCCGCGCTTAGTGGAGGAACAGATCCTCGACGGTCGTAATTTTCGACTCGACCAAGCGCGCGAGCGCGTGATCTACGTGCGCTCCGGGGTAGATCGCGACCCCGAGGATGAGGCGAGTAAGGGTCTATTTGCCCGAGAAATTCGCTGAAATGTGCGCTCCGGGAGCGCGCTGGGCGGAACGAAACGTGCAGCGTCCCAAGTGACTCGCCATGTCGCGCTCTCATCAAGTGGCACCTCGACCGTTCGCACGTGACCTCGCGCTCTTCGCGGAGCTCGCGCTGCCCGATGATGGTCGGCTCATCATCGAGACCACGGGTATCGAGGTGCTGGACGTGCTGCCGCGCGCCAACGACAACGCGCGGTGTGTCGAAGATGCCGCGCGCGTGATCCCGTTCGCCACGAACCTACCGCGCGTGCCCTGCGGCGCAGATCTGCGCACGAATTTCGTGAGCCGCTGACAGCATCGTGACGTACGTAGTGAGCACCGCGTTCGCTCGGAAAAAACGCGTGTAGGTGTGGCAACAGCGCTCACGCGCAAGCGACACGACGTGGCTTCATTGCTCTTCATCGATTTGACGAGCAGACGTAGCTGACTAAGTTGGTGCTCGCTTCAGGGCTTCGTCGCCGCGAATAGCGGAGATAGCGCGCCCAAGCTTACGCCAACGCGAAAGTTTCCAAGTCAGGAAGAACCCGCAGACGAGTCAGTCTGCAGCGGGGCACGTCTGTGCCCTGCGCCAAGGAGTCTCGATGGTTTCACGTCAATCGTTCGCTCGCAGTATCGCATTCGTTGGTTTCGTGGGCGCCGCCGCCACCGGCTGTTCGGGGACGGAGGCAGACTCGGCCGAGTGGGCCGAAGAGGACTTGGGCACGACCGAGGCCATGCTGGTGTCACGCCCGGCGGCGCGGCTGGTGCTCACCGATGCGGTGCTCAAGCGCCTGAAGGAGCGCGCCGCGGCAGGCGACGCGTCGTGGACCGCGCTGAAGAAGCGCTGCGACGACTACGCCACGGGGACGATGTATCCCCCCAACTCCAACCAGTATCCGAGCTACCCCAACGTGGGGCAGGGCTACCAAGGTGAGGAGTATCCCCCGGTCGTACGAGCGCTCGGCTTGTGCTACCGCGTCACCAGCGACACTGCCGCACAAGCACGCTACGGCGCAGCCGGCGTGAAGCTGCTCGACGCGATGAGCACGCCGGTCGCCTCCGGTGGTCAGAACCCGGCGACGGACTCCGGCTATGGTATCCGCAACTACGTCGTCGGTATGGCCTTCGGCTACGACTGGCTGTATCCGGCGCTGCCCGCTGCCACCAAGACGCGCGTGGTCACGTCGATGAACACGTGGATTGACTGGTACGACGCCAGCGGCTTCATCAAAAACGATCCGATCGGCAACTACTTCTCCGGGTACTTCCTGGCGAAGACCACGGCGGCCCTCGCCACCGAGGGCGAGAACGCCAAGGCCAGCACCTACTGGAGCGACGTCGTGAACCGCATGTGGGGGCAGCTGGTGAAGCCCAGCTTCTCCAGCATGATGGCGGGCGGCGGCTGGCCCGAGGGCTGGGGCTACGGAAAGAAAGCCGTTTTGAGCATGGCGGAGGCGCTGTGGGCGACCAAGACCGCCACCGGGCTGGACTGGTGGAAGGAGCTGCCGCTCCTGCGCGACGAGGCCGCCTACGCGCGCCACTTTGCGTGGCCCTCGCTCAAGCACATGGACGATCAGGGGACGATCCGCTCGGGCGTCAACCTGCGGCCCTCGGCCGAGCTCATGCTCGGTCTCGCCACCATGCTGGAGCAGCAGGGCGACTCTTCCGCTGCGGTTGCGCGCGGATTCGCCGCGGACGTGATCGCGACGGCGGGGGACGACACCGCGCCGTGGTCCAAGTTCCTGTACGGGGACAGCGCGGCTCCTCGCAGCGCTTACGCCAGCAGCGCGATGTCCTACTTCGCGTCGGGACCTGGTCACGTGAGCGCGCGTTCGTCGTGGGACAAGAACGCGGTGTGGGGTGCCCTCTCCGGCGGCGCCTACATCAACGCGCAGTACTCCGGCGAGCAGCTGTTCAACGCCGGCGGCCTGAGCGTGGTGGTGGGCGATCAGCCCGTCTTGATCAACCCGACCGGCTACCTGCCGCAGTTTGGCGGGACAGCAGGCGAGAACGCCGTCTACGAAGACAGCTACGGCAACAAGCAGCGCCGGCTCTACAACACGTTCTTCGTCAACGACTCCACAAACCCGAATAACCCGGGACAAAATGCGCTCAGCCCCGCGGACTCCAAGGCGCACGTGGAGCGCTACGAGGACCGCGGAGCGTTCGTACGCGCCCGCGCCACGGATCTGCACGATCAATACGGTAGCCGCACGGTCAAGCCAGTTTCGCAGTTCACGCGCGACATGGTGTTCTTCCGCCCCGGCACCTTCGTGCTGTTCGACCGCACGACCGTGAAGCAAGCGAGCGCGGATCAGTGGCTCAGCTTCCACACGCCCGTTGCTCCTCGGCAGGTCAGCACGGCCGACAGCAGCCAGCGCCGCTTCGACGTGATCGTCGGAGGATCGCAGGTGGGCAGCGTGCGCACGCTGTTGCCTCGTAGCGCGAGCACCAGCACCACCGCGCTTCCGGCCTCTGCGTCGCGCCTCGAGGTGCACGCTCCGGTGCGGGCGGCGGCGCAGCAGTGGCTCACGGTGGTCTCGGCTGGCGCGACGGCGGGCGAGCAGACTCGCCTTTCGAGCGCGGACGGCAACGTGATCTCGGGCAACGCGGTCGGTGTCGAGCTGGCGGCGCCTCAGAGCCAGGTCGTGCTGTTCGCAGCCGACCAGGCGGCGAGCGGCACCCTGTCCAGCGTGGAGTACCTGGTGTCGCAGAGCGCGGCCGAGCACGTGCTGGTGGACATGGCTCCTTCCAGCTCGGGCTACGCCGTGACGGCCGTCGCGTCGTCCGGTAAGTGGCGCGTGCGCGTCTCGCCCGGTGGCGCTTTCCAGGTCGCCGCGGCTAGCCGCACCCTGAGCTTCAAGATCAGCGCCAGCGGCGCCGTTTCGGCCGGCTCATCGACGCCGCCCGACACGACGACGCCGACGGAGCCCACCACCCCGACCACTCCGACGGAGCCCACCACTCCGACGACGCCCGCTACGTCGACCACGCTCACGTTCACGCAGGGCGTCAACGGCTACGCGGGCGTGCAGGACCTGAGCCTGTCGAGCCAAGGCTACTCATCCAAGAGCCCGGTCGGCACCGTCTATAAGACCAACGACGCCCTGTACACGTACACGCTGGACTACGACACCAAGGCGCTGCTCCGCTTCGACGTGTCGCAGATCCCCAGCACCGCCACGGTAACGGCTGCCAAGCTGGACGTGACCGTGGAGAGCTGGGTGAGCGGGCAGAGCTTGACCGGCAGCTTCATGAAGACGCCCTGGAGCTATTCGGCCTCGACCCTGGGGTGGACCAGCGGCGGCGCCGGCAGCAACTGGACGACTCCAGGGATCGGCGCGGGTGACGTGCAGGGCCAGCCGTTTCAGCTCCTGGGCATCGACGCCAGCGGCTACCAACGCAAGTCCGTCCCGCTGGACGTGGCCATCGTGCAGAGCTGGGTCAGGAGCGCAGCGGCCAATCAAGGCGTGCTGCTGAGCAACCCCACGGCCAATAAGGTCCTGCGGGTGCAATCGAGCGAGGCGGCCACCGTCTCGAGGCGGCCCACCTTGTCGATCACCTTCAAGTGACCGTCAGCGGTCAGAGGCATAGGCCGAGCAAGCAAGCGTTCGTCAGTCCGCCCTTGCAGACCTTACCGCACTGGCCGCAGTTCTTCGGGTCGCTGCTCAGGTTGACGCAAGCACCGCTACAAGCAGACAGTCCCGCGTTGCATTGAATGCCGCACTGACTGTTGATGCAGGTAGCGGTGCCGGCTCCTGAGCTGGGACCCGAGCAAACCTTGCCGCACTGGCCGCAGTTGCTCACGTCGCTTCGCGCGTCCACGCACTTGCCGCCGCACGGAACGAAAGCCCCGCTGCACTGAAAGGAGCACACTCCTTCGTTGCAGCGGGGCGCTGCGTTGGTAGGGGCCGAGCAGACGTTGCCGCACTCCCCGCAGTTGGACGTGTCTGACCGGCGGTTGACGCAGGAGCCGGAGCAGCTGGTGAGCGAGCCACAGTCTGTGCCGCACACGCGCCGCTGGCACACCTGATCCGCAGCGCAAGCCTTGCCGCACTGGCCGCAGTTGTTGCGGCTATTCTCGAGGTTGACGCACTTGCCGTCGCACTCGGTGTAGCCGGGGTTGCAGCGCACCTTGCAGACGCCGGCGTCGCAGCTGGGCGCGCCGTTGGGCGTGCCGGGACATGCCTCGCCACAGGCGCCACAGTTCTGTGTGTCCGCGTCCAGTCGAACGCAGCCGCCGTCGCACGGCGAGTAGCCGTCGTCGCAGGCGATGTCGCACTCTCCGCTCTTGCACCGGGGCTGGCCGTGCTGCGCGCTCGGGCAACCTTGCTCGCAGCTGCCGCAGTGCTGGGCGTCTGTCTCCAGATCCACGCAAGCACCGCTGCAGTTCTCCGTGTTGGTCGGGCAGCTGGTGGTGCACTTCCCGTCGTTACACACCTCGCCCGCCGCGGTGTCGCAGCGCCTGCCGCACTCGCCGCAGTTGGCCGGGTCGTTGCTCGTCTCCACGCACCAGCCGGCGCACTCTGCGAAGCCGCTGTCGCACGTGACCGCGCACTCACCGTCGCGGCACGAGGCGCGGCCGTTGGCGGGAGCGAAGCAGAGCTGCCCGCACTCGCCGCAGTTGGCCGCGTCGCGGTTCAAGTCCACGCAGCTGTCGCCGCATTTGTCGCTGCCTTCGGGGCACTCGAAGTCACACTCGCCGTCGTCGCAGACGGGGGACGCCCGGCTCGGGATCGGGCAGCGCAGATCGCAGGCTCCGCAGTGCTCCACGTGGCGGCTGGCGTCCACGCAGGCGGAGGAGCAATCCGTGAGACCGCGGGCACACTCGTCCGCGCACTCGCCGAGGGAGCACACCTCGCCGTTGCCGCAGGCGCGCTCGCAGCTACCGCAATGGTTCGGATCGCTGGCCAGGTCCACGCACTGGCCGTCGCAGCTCTCCAGGCCGGCGCGGCAGGCGCTTTCGCAGCGCCCGTTCAGGCACGCGGGCTCGGCGCCTCCGCTGGTCGGGCACGCTTGGCCACAGCCGCCGCAGTTGTCCACGTCCGTTTGCGTGTCGAAGCAGGCGTTGCCGCACTGAGTGAAGCCGGGATCGCAGTCGATGCCACAGTTGAAATTGCGGCAGGTGGGCCCGCCGTTGCTGGGTGAGCTGCACTTGGCGCCGCAGCCGCCGCAGTGATCCGGGTTGATCGACAGCGTGACGCAAGCGTCCCCGCAGCGCGTCTCGCCCTCATCGCACACCAGCGGCCCGGTCTGGGCGTCGCGCACGCAGCGGTTGCGCTCCACGTCGCAGGAGTAGCCCGGTAGGCAGCGCTGCTCGCGATCACAGGGCTTGCCCTCGAGCTCGGTGGAGACGCTGGACTGACAAGCTCCGGCCAGCAGGAGCCACAGCGCCGAAGTCAGCAGCAGCCAGCGCGCGATCATTGAAAGCGGCCTCGCGCCGACAGCCCGCAGCTGCGAGCGTCGCAGCCCAGCGCGACGCTGGGGCCAGGCTTGCGCTGCAGATCGACGTACAGCAGCACCCCGCCGGCCACGACCAGCGCACCGCCGACGCCGGCCAGCACACGGGCGACCGTTTGACGAGACTGCATCGTCTCGTAGCGGTCGTTGAACTCGGTCTGGGGGGCGTCGGCTGCGGCGGAGTCCGCGGAGCGACGCCCGAGCTCGAAGCCGAGCGCGCCCAGCAGGCTCACGCCGCCCGCGCCGAGCACGACATAGGGCAGGGCGCCGAAGCGCGGGCTCTGCGGCACTTGCGCCAACGGCTGCTGACTCGCAGCGAGCGGCGCAGACGCCGGCGGGGCCGCGGCCCGCTCCAGAGACAACGACACGTCTCGCGCGACATCGGGCGCGACGGTGAGCTGGCTCTCGTGCTCTCGGTAGCCGTCGCGCCGCAAGCGCAGCCGGTACTGGCCCGGTGGCAAGTCTCGCGTCAGTGGGGTCACTCCCAGGGGTTGACCGTCGAGCGTGACGGTCGCGCCTGCCGGATCGCTGAGCAGCGTGACCTGCTGCAGCCCTCGCTCGGCCAACTTGGCCGACAGCTCGGCGACTCGCTCTTGCACCGTCGCAGCGTTGGGCGCGCTCGGGTTGCGCCGCAGGAAGTCTCGATACCAGCGCAGGGCTCCGGAGAAGTCTTCCAGCCGCTCGTAGGCGCGCGCGACGTTGAAGGAGAGGTTGGCGCTGGGCGCGAGCCCGTCCGCCTCCAAGAAGAGCCGGACCGCGTCGGTGAAGCGCTGCTCCTTGTAGGCCTCCACGCCTTGCTGAAACTTCTCTTTGGCCGCCACGCGGCGCTGCTCTGCGGCAGCCTCGGCGCTGGGCGCGTCCGCGCGAGCGCTGGCGAGAGGCGCAGCGAGCAGCGTCAGGCCAAGCGCCAAGGCGAGCGCGGAGGGCGGAGTCAATCGCAGTGGCGCAAACACTCGGTCACCTTCAGTACGCTTGTAGCAATTCGTTCGAATCGTCGCGACGGGGCTCAGCAGAGGGCCGGAGCGTTGGAGATGGCTTGCGGCTAGGCGGCGCGACGAGTGTGGCAGGTTTGTGCGGCGCGTTCGATGGGAGCGGATTGGCGGACGGAGATGGAGGCGTGGGGGCGAGCACGATCGGCTCCGGAGCGTCGCTGGCTGGAGCAGCCGGCAGCGCCGGCTGCGGCGCAACAGGCGCGGTCGGTACCTCGGCGAGGCTGGGCTGCTCGGGCTCTCGCTGCTCGGCCCGCGCGCTGTCGCCGTCCGAGCCCAGCGCCCACACGAGCAGCGCGAGCGCCACCAAGGTAGCTGCGAGCGCGAGCCCGAGGGGCCGCAGCGCGGGCGCAGACC
>JAEYOT010000357.1 GCA_023411445.1 Pseudomonadota bacterium | reverse complement strand
TGGGGGTGGACCTGAGCGTCGGCTTCGAGCGCTGGGAGCTGCAGCGCGGGGCGCGCTTCGAGCGCAGCGCGGGCCGCAACGGCGAGCGGCGGGTGGTGGTGTGCGAGGCGGGCGAGCTCGCCATCACGGTGGGCAGCCATGAGCACCGGCTCCGGGCAGGGGACATGGCGGTCATCGACGCGGCGGCCCGGCCCGCCTTCGAGAGTCGCGGCCGCGGCATCTCGATCGTTTATTCCGTCGCTGGGTAGGAAAAACGGCCCTGAGTTGCGGGCCGAGCCGTCTCGGGCTAGTAGCGCGCGCCTCCAATGTCCGAAGCCCGTCGCGAAAACATCCGAAACGTCGCCATCATCGCTCACGTCGATCACGGCAAAACCACTCTGGTCGACGCCATGCTGCGGCAGACGGGCGTCTTCCGCGACAACGAGGCGGTGGCCGAGCGCGTGATGGACTCGAACGATCTCGAGCGCGAGCGCGGCATCACCATCTTGGCCAAGCACTGCAGCGTCAAATACAAGGGCACGCTGATCAACATCATCGACACGCCGGGCCACGCGGACTTCGGCGGCGAGGTGGAGCGCACGCTGAAGATGGCGGACGGCGTGATCTTGCTGGTCGACGCCGCCGAGGGGCCGCTGCCGCAGACGCGCTTCGTGCTCGGCAAGGCCATCCAGCTCGGGCTCAACATCATCTTGTGCATCAACAAGATCGATCGCAGCGATGCGCGGCCCGACGACGTGCTCAACGAGGTGTTCGATCTGTTCGTGGAGCTGGAGGCTTCCGACGAGCAGACCAACTTCCCCACGCTGTACGCCATCGGCAAGCTGGGCGTGGCCAAGCACGAGCTGGAGCACGAGGCCAAGGACCTGACGCCGCTGTTCGACACCATCGTGGAGCGCGTGAAGGCGCCGGTGATGGACAACGGCCCGCTGCAGCTGCTCGTCCACAACATCGAGCACGACGACTACGTCGGCCGCCTGGCGATCGGCCGCATCAAGCGCGGCTCGGTCAAGGTGGGCCAAACCGTGGCGCTGATCGGCGAGGACGGCACACCCGTGAGCACGCGTCTGTCGGCCGTGTACCAATTCGAAGGCAACAAGCGGGTGAAGGTGGACTCCGCGGATTGCTGCGACATCGTCGCCGTGGCCGGCCTGGACGACGTGCAGATCGGCGACACGCTCACCGCGCCGGAGAAGCCGGAGGCGCTGCCGCGCATCTCGGTCGAGGAGCCGACCATCAAGGTCCGCTTCATGGTCAACTCGTCGCCGTTCGCTGGCAAAGTCGGCAAATGGGTGACGTCACGCCACCTGCGCGATCGCCTGTTCCGCGAGGCTCGCCGCAACTTGGCGCTGCGCGTGGAAGAGACGCCCGAGCCGGACACGTTCCTGGTCTACGGCCGCGGTGAGCTCATGCTCGCGATCTTGGCCGAGACCATGCGGCGCGAAGGCTACGAGTTCGCGCTCGGCATGCCAGAGGTCGTGGTCAAGGACGTGGACGGCGTGAAGAGCGAGCCGGTGGAGCTCGTGATCGTGGACGTGCCGGACGCCTACGTGGGCGCCGTCACCACGCGCCTGGGCGAGCGCCGCGGCCAGATGATGAAGATGCAGAACCTGGGCTTCGGGCGCACGCGCATGGAGTTCAAGGTGCCATCGCGCGGCTTGATCGGCTTCCGCTCCGCGTTCCTCACCGAGACGCGCGGCCTGGGCCTGCTCAACTCTTTGTTCGAAGGTTGGATGCCCTACGCCGGCCCGATGCTGCGCCGCCCGAACGGCGCCATGGTCGCCGATCGTCAGGGCGTGGCGACGCCGTACGCGCTGTTCCACCTCTTGCCGCGCGGCATCCTGCACATCGAGCCGGGCACCGCGGTGTACGAGGGCATGGTCATCGGCGAGCACAACCGCCCGAACGATCTGGACGTGAACTGCACGCGCGAGAAGAAGCTGACCAACATCCGCGCCGCCGGCCGCGACGAGAACGTCACGCTCCCGCCTGCGCACATCCTCACCATCGACACCGGCATGGAGTGGATCGACAAGGACGAGCTGCTCGAGGTCACGCCCGACACCGTGCGCGTGCGCAAGCAAATCCTGGACGGCAACCGCCGACCCCGCCGCGACGACGAGTGAGGCAATAGGTTAGGGTAGGCCGAGTCGCGTTCGCACGAGGCCGCCCAGCTGGGCGGCCAGCGCGGACCCGCAGACGACCCTGATCAGGCCTCGTACAGGGCGCGCTCGGCTTCCGCGCGCGCCTCGTCTGCTTGGCGGCGGTGCTCGATCAGCGCCAGCCAAGACTCGATGCGCAGCAGCAACGTCTTGGTGGAGGCCTTGTCGAGCGCCGAGAGGGTCACGGCGTCCGGCTCATTCTCCAAAGCGTGGCGCTCATCCTCGCTCAGCTTGTCCACCTTGTTGTAGACGCGCAGGCGCGGCGTGTCGTCCAGCCCCAAGTCGCGCAGCACCTCGCCGGTGGTCGCGACGTGCTCGCCGTGCTCCGGATCCGAAACATCTACCACCTCCACAATCAGGTCCGCGTCCGCGGCTTCCTCGAAGGTGGCGCGGAAGGCGGCGAACAGGTCCTTCGGCATCTGGCGGATGAAGCCCACGGTGTCGGTCAAGATCACGTCGCGCCCGCTCGGCAAGAACAGCTTGCGCGCGCGCGTATCCAGCGTGGCAAACAGCTTGTCCTCCGCCAGCACGCCCGCGTCCGTTAGCGTGTTGAGCAGCGTGCTCTTGCCGGCGTTGGTGTAGCCGACGATGGCGACGACCGGCAGGTCGCTACCGGCGCGCCTGCGGCGGCGCTCCGCGCGCTGCTTTTCGAGCCCTTGCAGCTCTTTCTCCAGGCGGTGAACGCGCTCACGCGCGCGGCGGCGACCGATCTCCAGCTTCGTTTCACCCGGGCCGCGGCCGCCGATGCCGCCGGTGAGGCGACTCAGCGAGTCATCCTTTTGGCCCAGCCGAGGCAAGGTGTATTTCAGCTGCGCCAGCTCCACCTGCAGCTTGCCGTCGCGGCTCTCCGCCCGTTGCGCGAAGATGTCCAAAATCACCTGGGTGCGGTCCAGCACCTTCAGGTCCGTCTGCTTGGCGATGGCGTGCGCCTGCGCGGCGCTCAAGTCACAGTCGAAGATCAAGGTCTCCGCGCCGAGGTCGATGGCTTGCGTCACCACGTCCTCCAGCTTGCCGGCGCCGAGCACGAAGCGCGGATCCGGCTGATCGCGCAGCTGGATCACGCGCTCGACCACGTCCACCCCCGCGGTGCGGGCCAGGCTCTCCAGCTCTGCTAGGCGTGAGCGCGCGCGGGCGGCGGCGCCGCCCTTCTTCTTGTCGCCCACGTGGATCAAGATGGCGCGGCCGTCCTTGGCCGTGACCTCGCGCGTGCGCTGCTGCTGCGCAAACTCCGCTTCCAGCGCGGCGATCAGCTCGCCGAAGTTGGGCTGCGGCTGGCCATACGGGAAGGGGCCGGCTACCGCGAACGGCTCGCCGCGCCCCTCGAACGTGGGCGTGTTGTACGCCCAGGTCATGCGCTGCGGCTCACCCGTGGGGCTGAGCAGGATGGCGGCGACCAGATCGAGCCGCAGCCGCGTGAGATCCGTCAAGTCATCCCGCGTGAGCGGCTCGTTGAACAGGTGCGTGTGCACCAGCCGCAGCGCGCGAAAGCGGCCTTCGGCGGCGCGCAGGCGCCCGATGTCAGGCAGCATCAGGCCCGAGGCGTGGCCGACCACGACGTAGTCCACCTGCCCGGAGCGGTGCACCAGCGCGCCGACTTGGCGCTTCGTCTCCCGTGAGGCGTCCGCGAGGGAGCGGACCAGCTCAGGAGTTGCGATCTTATCACTCGGGACCCGCCGGCGATAGATGCGCTCGAGCGAGCGAATCGCGTTGGCGCTGAGACCTGTCGTGTTTCCGTATAGCTCTGGCATTCAGTAGCTGGCGTAGCTCCACACAACGTAGCTGCTGGGAGGACCTGCGACAACCGCCGACATGCAGAATTGGCAGCCCATGGGCTGTGGCGGCAGTTGAGCTGCGGCGCTTTGGTACGGCGGGGGGCGTGCGCGAGGCGCGTAGCCGGACGCGCGGCGCCGCGCACGAAGCTCGCACTGGACGGGCGCAGGCGAGGTCGTGATGATGAAGGGCTGCAGGAGGTCTCACGCATGCGTCGGTCTCGCGGTGCTGGGCAACGCTATGGCGCGCTGGTGGCGCTGATCACGTCGGTGGGCGCGTCGGTCGCGGCTTGCGGTTACAACAATGGCGACTGGGAGCTCGATCAAGGCAGCGGCGCTAGCGCTCCGCGCGGCGGCCGCTCGAGCGGCGGCGCGGGGCCGATGCTGTCTCTTATTCTCATCTCCGAGCC
>JAEYOT010000322.1 GCA_023411445.1 Pseudomonadota bacterium | reverse complement strand
GGCTCGGAGTGCGCCAAGGGGACGGCCACTGCCGACGCCATCCCGGCGGTCGTGCAGATGGTGGTGGATACCAGCGGCTCGATGGACTGGGGCGCTGACGGTGGCCGTAACCCTCGGCGCGGTGAATCGAAGTGGGAGATCACGAGCGCCGCGCTGAAAGAAGCGGTCGCCAAGCTGCCGGCCACCGTCGCGGTGGGTATCAACTTCTTCCCGAACAACCCGCGTGACGGCGCTTGTATTCGCTTTCGCGTCGACTTGCCGATCGCGCTTTTGGAGGAAGAGGGCTCGATGCAGCGCGAGCGCTTCAACGACGCCATCGACGACGCCAGTCCCAGAGGCGGTACGCCGACGCACGGTGCGTTCGTGTTCGGCGCCGAGACGGTCACGGCGTCGAACCTGAGCGGCAAGAAATTCGTGCTGCTGATCACCGACGGCGACCCCACGTGGACGCTGGAGTGTGAGGGCGATGGCCAGACCAAGGTGGCCCCCGCCGCCATCGAGGCGCTAGTCCAGTCCGTCGCCGACACTTACACGCAGGACGGGGTCAGCACCTTCGTGATCGGTAGCCCGGGCAGCGAAGGCGCGCGCACGGAGCTGTCGCGGATGGCCAGCGAGGGCGGCACCGCTCGAGCCGGCTGCTCCGACAGCGGTCCCGAGTACTGCCACCTGGACATGACCACCGCGGATGATTTCGCGGCCGCGTTGAGGCAAGGCCTGGCAGAGGTCGCGGGCGCCATCGGCACCTGTGAGTACGCCGTGCCGGACGCGCCGCCCGGGCAGGACTTGGATCCGACGCTCGTGAACGTGCTCTACACCAAGGGCGACGGCTCGCAGGTGTCGATCCCGAAGGACGCCGCGGGCGACTGCGCCTCCGGCTGGAAGTACGATGACGAAGCGTCGCCGACCAAGATCACGCTGTGCGGCGCGGATTGCGACGCCGTGGAGAAAGACACGGGCGGCCGCATCGACGTGATCTTCGGCTGCCTGACGGAGACGAACGTTCCGAAGTGATCAGGCGCGAAACCGCCCGCCAAATGCGCATCACATTGACCGGCGCTTTGCCGAGAGGTATGATCCCGGCTCGATGTTCGTGATGCGTGCGCTGACTACGACGACGACGACCCGCAGTGGCGGGCTCGCCTTCGTCTGCGCCTAAGCTCGACATCGAGAAATAGCTCACACGAAGCAAGCCCCGCCAAGTTGGCAGGGCGCTTGCCACGTGGCGTCGTCCTGCCGGCCGCGACCGAACCGGAGACGACGACCATGTTGGCTGAAGATGATCACCGAGAAATAGGCAGGAAATTGGGTCTCTTCCATTTTCAGGAAGAGGCCGCAGGCATGGTGTTTTGGCACCCGCGCGGCTACCGCGCGCTACGCGAGCTGGAGCAGCTGGTGCGCAGGCACGCCGAAGCGGACGGCTTCGCCGAGGTCCGCACGCCGCAGCTGCTGAGGCAACCGATCTGGGAGGCGAGCGGCCACTGGCGGCACTTCCTGGCTGGCATGTTCTGCCTCGCCGACGACGCCGTGGCGATCAAACCGGTGAGCTGCCCGGGCCACCTCGAGATCTTGCGCCGCCGTCCGCCTTCTTACCGCGAGCTGCCGGTGCGCTTCAGCGAGCTCGGGTTGGTGCACCGCAACGAGCCTAGCGGCACGCTGCACGGCTTGTTCCGCCTGCGGCAGTTCACGCAAGACGACGGACACGTGTTCTGCCTGCCTGAGCAAGTGGAGGCGGAGGTGGCGCGCTTCTGCCGTTCGCTCTTAGCGCTGTATCGGGCGCTGGGCTTCTCCGACGTGCAGGTCAGCTTCGCGACGCGTCCGGACGAGCGCGCCGGTTCGGACGAGGTGTGGGACCGCGCCGAGGCGATGCTGGAGCAAGCTGCTGTGCGGGCTGGGCTACCGCTGCTGCCGGCGCCCCGATCAGGCGCGTTTTACGGGCCGAAGCTGGAGTTTGCGCTGCCGGATCGGCTCGGCCGACTCTGGCAATGCGGCACCATCCAGCTCGATCTGGTGCTGCCCGAGCGCTTCGACGTGAGCTACGTGGACGCGGCGGGAGAGCGACAACGCCCACTGATGCTGCACCGCGCGACGCTCGGCAGCCTGGAGCGGTTCATGGGCGTGCTGCTAGAGCAACACGGCGGCAGGTTACCTGCCTGGTTGGCACCCGAGCAGGTGGTCGTGTTGCCCGCGCAGGCAGAGCACGACGCTTACGCCGACGAAGTGGTGACGCTCTTGCGCCGCGCTGGCCTGCGCGCGTCGTGCGATGCTCGCGCGGAGTCCCTGGCGCGCCGAGTCGCGATCGCGCACGAGCAAGGCGTGCCTTTCATCGCCGTCGTGGGGCGTCGCGAGCGTGAGGCGCGTTCGCTCAGCTTGCGCGAGCAGGCCGCGCAGCGTGTGCTGACGCTCGACTCCGCGATCCACGAGCTCGTGGAGCTGTGTCGACCGCCGCTGTGAGCTCGAGCCCGCTCGCTCCGTTCAGCGCCTGGCCGAGAGCCGGACGTGGATGGGGCGAGCGGGCGACAGCGTGATGCGCGGGTGCAGCCGGACCGTGCGGGCACTGACGAGCTGGAAGCGAAAGCGTCGGAGCAGCGAGACCAGGCACAAAAACGCCTCCAGCATCGCGAAGTGGCGGCCGACGCAGGCGCGGCTGCCGGCGCCGAAGGGGATGAACGTGTTGGGGCGTCGAGCGGCTTCGGTCTCGGGCGCGAAGCGCTCCGGACGAAAGCGCTCGGGCTCCTCCCACCAGCGCGCGTCGTGGTGCATGAAGTACACCCACATCCAGACCTCGGAGCCCGGAGGTACCTGATAGCCGCCCAGCTCCACGGGCTCGGCAGCCACGCGCGGGATCACGTAGGCGGGCGGGTATAACCGCATCGTCTCCAGCAGCACGCGCTCGGCGAGCGGCAGCTGCGCCGGCTGGAGCTGCGCGATGTCCGCACCCGCCCCACGCGCAGCCTCACCCAGCTCCTCTTGCAGGTGTGGGTGTAGCCCGAGCTGGTACAGCGCCCAGGTCAGAGCGAGCGCGGTCGTCTCATGGCCGGCCAAGAACAGCGTCACGACCTCGTCGCGCAGCTGCTGGCGCGACATGGCGCCCTCTTCGTCCGTCATCGCGATCAGGTCCGAGAGCAGCGAGCCCGGCTCGCCCCCGCGGTCGATGATCGGGAACACCTCGCGGTCGATCTCGCGGAACATGTGCCGCCGCAGCAGGTTCGACGGCGTCGGTAGCCATTGCGGGAACAATTTGGGCAGAAATACCTGCTCTTGCAGCACCCGGACGGCTCGCGCCAGCCGCTCGCTGCGCCCCTCGAAATGCTGGCCAAAGAGCGCGCGGCACACGATGCGCAGCGTGAGCTGCATCATCTCTTTGCGCAGCTCGATCACGTCGCCGTCTCGTAGCTGAGCCAGCGTGCGCTCGGACTCTTCGACGATCAGCCTGGCGTAGCGCTGGATGCTCTCGTGACGAAAGCCGGGCTGGATGCGGCGGCGCTGGCGTCGCCACAGCTCGCCATCGCTGGTGAGCAGGCCATTGCCCAAGAGCTCCAGATCGGTCGTGCGCTTGCGGAAAGAGCGCGCCTGCGTAACCAGAACCTGGTGGATGAGATCCGGGTGGCACGTGGAGTACATGTCCACGTTCGGCGCCTCGGCGTAGTACAGGTCACCGTAGGTCGCGAAGCGCTGCCCGACGGTGCCGAGCACGTCGCGCCGCAAGTCGTCCAACGAGCCGAGGGACTCGAGCAGGTGACGAGCCGCGGGCGGGCCTGGAGGAAAACCGGGAAACGTGATCGGTCCGCCGGCAAGCTCGCTCTCAGGGCGCATCTCCCACTTATAGCGCACGCCGTCCGGTGCTAAAATGAGGGCAAAATGGATCGGCTCGAGCGCGAGGTGGGCGGGTGAGGTGGGGGGGCCATACTGAGCGCTTCGTGCTGGCCGCGCTGCTCGTGGCCGTCTCTGCCTGCTCACGCCAAGCGCTGAAGCCGGCCGCTGATGCTGGGGACGCGCTGGAGACGAAGCCGGAGTCCTTCGTGGCGCGGGTGGCGCGCCTGCGACAACTGGAGCCACGACGCGCCACTCCCGTGCTGTTCAACGACGAAGAGACGTTTCATCGCATCGCAAACGTGAAAGCGGAGCGTGAGGCGATCCTGCCAACGCCGATGGACTCGCCGGCGGTGCAGCTCGGGCTCGGGCTGTTGTTCGCGGCCAAGGGAGCGCCGAGCGCGCGCGGCTTCGGCTCGCTGCATCGCAGCCAAATGATCGCTTTCTACGACGAGTACACCCACCAGGTGCACATCCGCGAGCGCGCGCGGGAAGACGAAGAGCTGCCGTTCGTGGTTGCGCACGAGTTGGGGCACGCGCTCCAGTACCAGCATTTCCAGGTCCCGGAGATCGCCACTGTGACCGACGAGGACGCGCGCCTCGCGCGCCTCAGCTTGCTCGAGGGCGACGCCATGCTGGTGATGGCCGCCTTCGCGTCGGACGAGAATCACCTGCCGCTGTCGCGCGTGCTGGTGCGCATGGCGGCTGGCGCGCTCGAGTCCAGCCTCCAAGGCTACCAGGCCACTTTGGAGCAGAGCCCGGAGCTGAAGAGCGCTCCGCCGTTTCAGCGTGAGCGCCTGATGTTCCCGTATGAGGCGGGCGGCAGCTTCGTGGCGCAGGTGTACCGCGCTGGCGGCTTCTCGCTGGTGAACCGACTGTACGAGGTCCCGCCGGCCAACACCGAGCATATCCTGCACCCGGAAAAGTACCTGCAGGGTGAGCTGGCAGTACCGGTGAAAACGCCGGAGGCGCCGCCGGGCTGGCGCGCGCTGGAAAGCGGCCACGTCGGAGAGCTGATGATCCGGGCGATGCTGGACGTCTGCAACGACCGGCCGGTGGCCTACGAGGCGGCGGCGGGTTGGGGCGGCGACGCCTTCACGGTGGTGACGCAGGGGGAGCGCGGCGGCCTGCTCCTAGCAACTGCGTGGGACAGCGAGCGAGACGCGCGTGAGTTCGAGGCGGCTATGAGCGCTACGGCGCGCTGCTGGGACCGCGCTCCCGCCGCCACGCGCGAGATCTTCCGGCATAACACCCTGGTGCGACGTGACGGGCTCACGGTCTCGGTCGCGCGCGGCTTCCCGCGGCTTCAGGCGCAGAAGGCCCTGCGCTCGCTGAGCC
>JAEYOT010000276.1 GCA_023411445.1 Pseudomonadota bacterium | reverse complement strand
CTCCAGAAGCGTCCACCGGCTGCCAGTAGCTCTCCAGGTTCAGCTCCTTCAGCGCTGCCTTCAAGAAGCTATCGTCGACCGTGGCCTTGAAGCTGAAGGTCTGCTTGATCAAGCCGAAGCGCTTGGCCTCCGCGATGTTCTTCTCGTACTGCGTGATCACGTACTGATCGATCAGCGGACTGGCCAGCACCTTCAATGACTGGTTCTGGCGATCCTCTTTGTAAGCCGAGAAGGGCACGCCGCTCTTGGTGTAGAGCTGGAACACCGGCTGGGGGTTCTTCTCGTTGTCGCTGATCCACTTGGCGGCGAGCACGAGCTGCTTGACGACCCGCTTGGTGATGTCCGGATACTTCTTGATGAAGTCGTCGGAGCCGATGAAAGTGGCGTGCTTCAGGAACTTGGGGTCACCCTTGGTAGCGTAAATGATCTTGGCGGTGCCCTGATCCCGCAGCTGGAGCAGGTCCTGATTGCCGAACACTGCGTCCACGTCCTTGGTCACCAGCGCGGCCTTGGACGAAGCCACGTCCATGTTGATGCCGCGGATATCTTTCTCTGTCATGCCGTTGACCTCGAGCAATTTGCCGATCGCGAGCTGGATGTTGGTGCCCTTGAACAAGGCCACCTTGCGGCCGCGCAGATCCTTGATGCTCTTGATGTCGGAGTCGGCCGGCACGGCGAGGTAGGTGTTGCCGCGGATGCCGCTCGCCGCCAGCACGCGACGCTTGAGGCCGCTCGCCTGACCGACGATGAACGGCAGGTCGCCCAAGAGCGAGAAGTCGACCAGGCCGTTGGCGTAGAGCTCATTGACGGCGGGGCCGGCGCCGCGCAGGAAGGTCCACGTCACCTTGATACCGTCCTTCTTGAACTCTTCGTCCAGCAGGCCCTTCAGGTGCAGCACGGCCGTGCTGCTGTCACCGACGAAGGGCCGATTGCCGATGCCCACTTGCGGGTAGGCGATGCGGATGACGGATGGCTTGTCGGCCCGCGCGGGAGCGCTGCCGGCGAGGACGACGGCGAACGCCGCCAGGATCACGAACAAAAATTGCAAACGTTTCATCGAGCGTTCCTTGGTGTGCGGGCCCGGATGCGCGAAATCGAGCAGCGCATACCGGCCAACGTCTTTGTCTCTTATAACGTACGTTAGTCCACCAAACAATATTCACCGACAAGACAAGCCTTTCCATCACCACACGAGATTATCGTGATCAGATATTCATCTCTCTCAACGGCCTTCCGATCGCGTGCTTCCCGGCCGCGATCTCGCCGCAGCAGAGCAGGCTCTTTCGCCTCCCCTCGTCATGGCTCGCAGCCAATCGCCCGCTGAGCTCGAGCCTTGCCACGCGCACCAGCGCGAGATTGCTGAGCGCACAGCAATCCCGAATCCGCCGCAGCCCCAGTCTTGTTTAGTAGACAAGCGATTGCTACAGCGACGACATGCCCCTTCCAGTCAACCTTCGCCCCACCGGCGGCGCCCTCGGCGCCATCGTATCCGACTTGGACGTCAGCGTGCCGCTCGCGGCCCCGCAGATCTTAGCCTTGAAGCGCGCCTTGCTGGATCAGCACATCCTGATCTTTCAGAAGCAGGATCTGTCCGAGGCCCAGTTCAAGGCCTTCGCCAGCTACTTCGGTAGCGTGTTCCTGCCGCCCGCCGACGTGCCAGTCCTCGCCTCCAAAGAGGGCGGCGCCACGCCGGAGATCGTGCTCGTGGCGAACGTCGAGGGCGGCTACACCGGTAGCGGTGAGCTGACCGCGCACTCTGACCACCACTGGGCGCCGCTCCCTTCGGCAGGCTCACTGCTGTATGCGCTCGAGGTGCCCACCAGCGGCGGCGACACCTCGTTCTACAACATGAACCTGGCGTACGAGACGCTGGACTCCGCTACCAAGCAGCGCATCGAAGGCCTACAGCTCATCACCTACAACCCGTTCTTGCAGCCGAAAGACGGCCCGCGGCCAACGTACCGCTTCGAGGACAAGCCGCTGATCAGCCCGGTGTTCCCGCACCCGCTAGTGCGGACGCACCCCGACAGCGGAAAGCGCATCTTGTACCTAGACGCGGCGACCGAGGTCGAGGTGGTGGGCCTGCCCAAGCAGGAAGGCGCGGAGCTGGTGGCACGGCTGCGCGAGCACCTCTCGCAGCCCCGCTTCCGCTACGACCATCACTGGTCCGTGGGTGACATCGTGTACTGGGACAACCAAGCGGTGCTGCACGCGCGCAGCGCGTTCCCGGCCGACTCACGTCGCGTGTTGAAGCGCATCAGCATCGCTGGTAGCAGGCCTTTCTGATGTCGGGGCTACTCTTGATCACGGGCGGCGCCTCCGGCATCGGCGCCGCCGTCGCGCGCCTCGCCGCGCCTCGCGGCTTCGCGATCGCCATCAACTACCGGAGCCGTCGGGCCGCCGCGGACGCCTTGGTCAGCGAGCTAGCGGCGCTGGGCGCTACGGCGCGGGCCTTCCAGGCCGACGTCTCGCGGCCGCATGACGTGGAGAAGCTGTACGAAGACGTGCAGCGCGAGCTGGGGCGTCCCACCGCGGTGCTGAACAGCGCCGGCATCGCCCCGCCCGCCATCCGCGTGGCGAACGCGAGCGCCGACGCGCTGGAGCAGCTGCTGCGCGTCAACGTGCTCGGCGTGATGCTCAGCTGCCGCGAAGCCGCTCGCGCCATGTCCATTCAAAGCGGCGGCAGCGGCGGCGTCGTGATCAACGTGTCGTCCATGGCCGCTACCATCGGTGGCCGCCCGGGCAACTCGCACTACGCCGCCAGCAAGGCCGCGGTTGATGCGTTCAGCGTCGGCTTTGCCAAGGAGGTCGCCGCGGAGGGGATCCGTGTCGTCTCCGTGCGACCAGGCTTTACCATCACGGACATGACTCGCCACCGGCTGGACGACGAGCGCTTTCGGCGCGTCATCGCCGAGACCATCCCGCTCGGCCGCCCAGCGCGCGTGGAGGAGGTCGCAGCGCCGATCGCTTGGCTGCTCTCGAGCGATGCCTCGTTCATCACGGGTGCGTGCCTGGACATCTCCGGCGGAGGGTTTGCGATCGCGGACGCGCCGCGCGAGCGCTGAGCCCGCCTCAACCGAGCTCGCGCAAGATCTCCGCGGCGCGCACCACCTGCGCGCGCGTGATGTCCAAGTGCGTGACGGCGCGCAGCGTGCGACGACTCGTAGCGTTGAGCAACACGCCGCGCTCAGCGGCTCGGCGCACGAGCTCCTGCGCGCTCTGCCGCGTCACCGCAAACTGCACGATGTTGCTCTCGACTTGCGCGGGCAGCTCGAAGCCCTCGGCGCCCCGCAGCGTCGCGAAGAACGCGCGGGCGGCGTCGTGATCCTCGGCTAGGCGCTCCACGTGGTGGTCGAGCGCGTAGAGCGCGGCCGCCGCGAGGATGCCTGCTTGACGCATGCCGCCGCCCAGCATCTTGCGAAAACGGTGGCCGGCGCGCACGTGGTCACGCGAGCCGACGAAGGCCGACCCCACGGGCGCTCCCAGCCCTTTGGAGAAGCAGACGCTGGCGGTGTCGAACGGCTCGGCCAGTTGAGCGGGGCTCAAGCCGGTCGCCACGCTGGCGTTCCAGATGCGCGCCCCATCCAAGTGAATCCCCAGCCGGCGGCCGCGAGCCGTCTCGGCGATCTCTCGGACGACCTGCTGCGCGAAGATTCTTCCGCCAGCGCGGTTGTGTGTGTTCTCCACGACGACCAGGCTGGTGCGCGGAAAGTGGTCGGGCTCTGGCTTCACCGCTTCAACCAGCTCGTCAGCATTGAAGAGGCCTCCGTGACCAGCGACCGCGAACTGCACGCCCGCCCACGCCGCGCCGGCGCCGGACTCGTACCAGGCGCAATGGGACCCTTCCCCGATCACGACCTCGTCGCCCGGCCGCGTATGAACCAACAGCCCAATCTGATTGCCCATCGTGCCGGAGGGGACGAACAGCGCGCTCTCCTTGCCGAGTAGCTCGGCGACGCGCTGCTCCAAGCGCCGCACGGTCGGGTCCTCCCCGTAGACGTCGTCGCCGACCTCCGCTTCGGCCATCGCGCGCCGCATGCCGGGGGTCGGCTTGGTCAACGTGTCGGAGCGAAGGTCAAGCCGCGGCTCGTTCATGCCCGTGTCCTAGCGCAGGCACTTGACGCGGCCAACGCGTCCACTATAATAGACAGCATGACCTCCGGCGTTGCCATGGACAGAGTGAGCTCAACGCCGGCCGAGCGGCGCCCCGGTGCAGCAAGACGCGGACCTCGCAGGGACCGTTAGCGCCTCTCGTCGGGCAGTCCCGCGGCCGGCATTTACGCAGCCGCCGCGGGGCTGCGGTCGCTTAGCTGCTCTCACGTCATGGTCACGAGCTCTTCGGCGGCCGTGGGGTGAATGGCGACGGTGCGATCGAAGTCCGCCTTGGTTGCTCCCAGCTTGAGCGCCACCGCGAAGCCTTGCAAGAGCTCGTCGGAGCCTGCCCCGATGCTGTGTAGCCCGACCACCTTCTCCTGTGGCCCCACGCACACGAGCTTCATCGCCGTCTTGGGCTTCCGCTCAGTCAGCGCGTAGCGCATGTTGGTGAAGCGCGTGGTGTAGATCTTCACCTCTTCACCGTACAGGTCGCGCGCCTCCTGCTCGGTCAGGCCCACGGTCCCGATCGGGGGATGGCTGAAGACGACGCTCGGGATGCCCTCGTAGTCCAGGCGGGCGTCCGCCTGACCGCCGAACAGGCGATCGGCCAAGCGCCGCCCCGCCGCGATCGCGACGGGGGTGAGCTGGCGCCGCCCCGTGACGTCGCCGACCGCGTACACCCCAGGTACGCTCGTGTTCTGAAAGTCGTCCACCCTCACCTCGGCGCGCGCCCCGCGCTCGACGCCGATCGCGTCGAGGCCCAGCTCGTCCGTGTTGGCGACGCGCCCGGTGGCCCAGATCAGACAGTCGAACCCGGTGTGCTTTCGCCCGTGCTGCGCCAGCACGCTGAGTGAGCCATCTTGCGCGCGCTCGATGGCGGCCAGGTCATGGGTGGACATCAAGCCGATCCCGGCCGCGGTCATCTCCGCCGCGAGGGTGGTGGAGAGCATCTCGTCGAAGCCGCTGAGCAGCTGCTTGCCTCGCAGGAACAGGGTCACGTCGCTGCCGAGCG
>JAEYOT010000141.1 GCA_023411445.1 Pseudomonadota bacterium | reverse complement strand
AGCCGGAGCCGACCCGGCTTCATAGAGCGCTGGAGCGCAGGCTTGAGCTCGCTCGCCATCGGAACGGTGTCGATCGCCCTGTGGCTGGCGGCGTGGGAGCTCGCTTCGCGCTACGAGCTGGAGCTCTTCTTCCGCTTCGAGAACATCCCGCCGCCCAGCGAGGTGCTGCTGGCGGCGGCGGAGCTGGTGCAGACGCCGAAGTTCGCGTCACATGTTGGCAGCAGCGTGACGCGCGTCTTCCTCGGCTTCGTTGTCGCGGCGGCCCTGGCCGTGCTGAGCGGGCTCTTGATCGGGCGTTTTCGCTTCGCCGCGCAGTCACTGCTACCGCCGCTGGAGGTAATCCGGCCCATCCCGGCAGTGGCTTGGATTCCGATCGCGATCTTGCTCTTCGCCTCCGCGGAGCAGAGCATGGTCTTCATCACCTTCATCGGGGCCTTCTTCCCAATCTTGCTCAGCACGGTGCACGGGGTGGAGTCACTGGATAGGCGCCTGGTGCTGGCGTCGCTCAGCTTGGGGGCGCGACCGCTAGACGTGTTTCGTGAGGTGATCTTGCCCGGTGCGCTGCCGTCGATCGTCACGGGGCTGAGCATCGGTATGGGCACCTCGTGGTTCTCGTTGGTGACCGCCGAGATGATCTCCGGCCAGTACGGCATCGGCTACTACACGTGGGAGGCGTACACGCTCCAGAAGTATCCCAGCATCGTGCTCGGCATGATCGCGATCGGCGTGCTGGGGATGGGCAGCAGCGTGCTGCTCAAGGCGCTGGGTCGGCGGCTGATGCCCTGGTTCGAGCCGCAGGGGAGCCGAGCGTGACCGGCCACACTGCAGGCACGCCGAGCGCCATTCAGCTGCGCGACGTGAACATCCATTTCGGTGAAGGCAGGACGGCAGTACAAGCCCTGCGCGGCATCGATCTCAGCGTGAGGCCTGGAGAGCTCGTCAGCATCCTGGGTCCCTCGGGTTGCGGCAAATCGACGATCATCGGCGCCGTCGCGGGCTTCACGCGGGTGAGCTCGGGCCAGCTCTGCGTGGACGGTGAGCCCGTGCGCGCTCCAGGGCCCGACCGTGGAGTGGTGTTCCAGCAGCACACGCTGTTCCCGTGGAAGACCGTGCTGGAGAACGTCGCGTTCGGGCTGAAGATGCGGCGCGTGGATAAGCAGGAGCGTACGTCGAGCGCCAGGGAGATCTTGGCGCAAGTCGGCCTGTCGGAGTTCAGCGAGCACTACCCGCACCAGCTGTCGGGTGGCATGCAGCAGCGCGTGAACCTCGCGCGCGTGCTGGTGAATCGGCCGCGCGTCATCTTGATGGACGAGCCGTTCTGCTCTCTGGACGCGCAGACCCGGCTGACCATGCAGCAGCTGCTGCTCCGGCTGTGGCGCGAGCTGAGCATGACCGTTGTCTTCGTCACGCACGACGTGGACGAAGCCGTCTTTCTCAGCGACCGCGTCGTCGTGCTCACGCGTCGCCCCGGCACCGTCAAGGCCGAGCTGCCCGTGGGGCTACCGCGCCCGCGCGGGCTCCCGTTGCTCACGAGCCCCGAGTTTACTCGGCTCAAGCGCGAAGCCTTCGAGCTGTTGCTCGCTGAGACGCGGCCCGTTCCGAGCTGAGCCTGCTTGACGCGCCGCGGCGTCGCGCTGGCCCGGCAATTGCTCAAGCCCAGCGCATGTCTGCCCTCACTCTGCATCAACAGGACCATTTGCGGACCGATCGGGTGCGCGCGCACACGGCTCCGCACGTCAACGAGCGGATCGATCGCCTCACTCGGGCGTCCATCGACGCGACGGTGAAGGGAGGTCGCGAAGCGATCGAGCGGCGCCTGGCCGAGCTGGACCAGGAGTGGGACATCGACCGCGCGCTGATGGTGAACTTCGCCGTCGTGGGCGGCGCGACCTTCAGCGCTGGGCTCGCTCGCTACGCCAGCTCGTCGTGGCTCGGCCGTCGGCGTAAAGGCTTCTTGGTGTTCTTCGGCGCTCAGCTCGGCTTCTTGCTGCTGCACGGCCTGGCCGGCTGGTGCCCGCCTGCGTCGGTGATGCGTCGGCTCGGTCTGCGCACGCAGCGCGAGATCGAGGTGGAGCGAGCGGAGCTCTTAGCTCGGCTTGGCCGCAGCGCTGCCGCCGCCTAGCGGAGCGTTCGAGCTCAGCCCGGCAGTACGCCTTGCGTCAGCGCCGGTCGCGCCGAGCCCGAGCGGGCGCGCTCGAGCATCCCCAACCGATACTCCACGAGCTCGGCGATATGCAGCAGCGGCAGCGCGTGCCGCTCCGCGAAGCGCTCCAGCGCCACCCCGCGCAGCATCTCCCCGTGGTCGTTCACGATTTCGCAGAGCGCGCCGGCCGGCTCGAAGCCGGACAAGCGAGCCAGGTCGACGGCTGCCTCGGTGTGGCCTCGCCGCTCGAGCACGCCGCCAGGCCGCGCGCGGAGCGGGAAAACATGACCCGGCCGCAAGAAGCTGTGCGCCCGAACGCCTGGTCGCGCCAGCGCCCGAATGGCCGCGCTGCGATCTTTGGCGGAGATGCCAGTGCTGGTCCCAAAGCGATAGTCCACGCTCACCGTGAACGCCGTGCGCTGCGACTCACTGTTGTCCGGCACCATCAAGGGCAGCTCCAGCTCATCCGCTCGCTGCTCCGTCAGCGCTACGCACACCACACCGCTCGTGTGTCGCAGCATGAACGAGAGCTTGTCCGGCGTGAGCTTCTCGGCGGCGATGATCAGATCGCCCTCGTTCTCGCGCGCTGCGTCGTCGGCCACGACGACGAACTCGCCTTTGGCTAGCGCGACCAGCGCAGTTTCCACGGTATTTCTGGACATCTTGGCTCTGGGCTAGACCCGTGTCTCTTATACTGGATGACGAGAACGTGTCCAGGTGACTGGCTTGCTGAGGCGCGCGCCAGCGCCATCGCCCGCCGGATGCGCCTCGCGCGCCGCACGGTGCAGCGCCACCTGGCTAAGTTGCCGGCCGCGCCAAAGCCCGTGCCGAGCACCGTGCTCGGAGCCGCCAGCACGCGCGGGGAGACGAGCTCCAATGAAGAGGACAGCTGCCACAGCGCCACGAGCGTCAGCGGTCCAAGCAGGCGTCGGTACCGCAGCTGCCACAGCACCTGACCGAGCGAAGCGCGCGGCCCGTTTGGGCTCGGCACCAGGGATGGAGTCTGAGACGTCACTGTCTCTTTCTGTATCACAGCTGGTGTCGGAAGTGGACAAATGACTTGACGTCATGTCCCGTATACTAGACGTTAGCGCGCGGCTTGGTTCGCTGAGCCGACCCGCTTTCAAGGAGTTCCATGGCGTCCATTCGTTCGGCTTTCGTGTTGGCTTTCGGTTTGAGCGCAGTCACCCTGGTGGTGTGGGGCTGCTCCAGCTCCGATGACGAGCTGCCGCCACTGCCGGCGGGAGGCTCGGGCGGTGCCAAGGGTGGCAGCGGCGGAACGGCTGAGGGCGGCGCAGCCGCGGCCGGCGCTGGCGGTGACCTGGGCGTCGAAGCAGGGACGGGTGGGCAGCCGAGCGCCGAAGGGGGCGCAGGCGGAGCAGCAGGTGGCGGTGAAGGTGGCGCGGCCGCGGGTGCTGCTGGCGGCTCTAGCG
>JAEYOT010000734.1 GCA_023411445.1 Pseudomonadota bacterium | reverse complement strand
TGTCAGCATGCCGCCTTCGCCGGCGTCGCCACCGCCGCCGCCGCCGCTAGCGCCCTCACCGCCGCTCCCCGCCGTGTTACTGGCGCCGCTGCTGCCTCCGTTCGCGCCGCTCCCCGCGTCCGAGCCGCCGCTCCCCGCGCTCGACGTTCCGGCCGTGCCGGAGGCGCTTCCGCCACTGTCGTTGCCCGCGCCGGAGGTGTTGCCGAGGTTGCCGGTGTTGCCGGTGCCAGGGGCGTCCGCGTCCTCTTGTGCCGCGCAGCTAGCGCCGAGCAGCAACGCGAGCGGCATGGACCAGTATCGAGCGAATTTTCGCTTGCGGATGTTCGCTTCGCGCTCGCGCTCGCCTGACCCGTACCTGCTACCTAAGCCGCGCATGATGCTTCGGAGTAAATCACCCTGGCTTCGGCGCGCCACTCAAACCGTGGTCGAGCTTCCTCTTCTCTGGATGAAAACCGAGGAAATCTGACGGAAACGCGTCACGCCCACCTGCCAGCTGGCGCGCGCTGACGCCGCCTGTCGGCGCGGTCAGGTAGCCAAGAGGTGCTCGCCGTTCGTGGCGATCACTTGCTTGTACCAGTACGCCGAGTCCTTCAGCGTGCGCTTCTGCGTTTGGTAGTCCACGTGGATCAGGCCGAAGCGGTCCTTGTAGCCTTCGGACCACTCGAAGTTGTCCATGATCGACCAGTGGAAGTAGCCGAGCACTGGGACGCCCGCGAGCGTCGCGCGGTGCAGCTCACGCAAATAGCGCGTCATGAAGTCGATGCGGCTGGGATCGTGCACGGCGCCGTCGACGGACACCCAATCACGGCTCGAGAGGCCATTTTCCGTGATCACGATCGGCTTGCCGTAGCGCGCGTGAAGGAAGCGCGGACCGTGGTAGAGCGCGCTCGGCGTGACCGGCCAGTTGAGCGCTGTGTGCGGTGAGCCGGGCGGCTCGGGGACGACCTCAGGCTCGCCGTCCACGCCGGCGCGCACGCTATGACCGACGTAGATGTTGGTGCCGCAGAAGTCCAGCGGCTGGGCGATCGTGGGCAAGTCTTGCTCGAAGCCGCGCGGGAGCGCGTCGAGCCAGCTCGCGTCCTCCGGGTAGCGGCCGAGAAACACCGGATCGCTCCAGCTGACGTTGTCCCAGCGCCCCGGAGCGACGCTGGACATGCGCCGGTCTGCGGCGGCTAGATCTCGCGGATCATCCGTAGCCGGCACTGAGACCACGCCGACGGGCGCGTAGCCGATCTGCAGCGGCCGCTTGGCGTGGGCGCGCAGCGCCTGCACGGCCTTGCCGTGCGCGAGCAGCACGTGGTGCTGCGCCGCCAGCACCTCCTCTTGGCGCAGCTTGTCGCCCGGCGCTTGATGGCCGGTCTCGTGCCCGAACAGCACGAAGCACTGCGGCTCGTTCAACGTCATCCAATGCTCGACGCGATCCGAGAGCCGCTGGGCGATGACGGCGACGTAGTCCGCGAACCAGTCGGCGCTATCGCGGTTGAGCCAGCCGCCACGGCGATACAGCGCGACCGGGAAGTCCCAGTGAAAGCAGGTGGCGTACGGCGTGATGCCAGCCTCCAGCAGCGCATCCACCAGGCGATCGTAGAAGCTCAGCCCGGCCTCGTTGACGGCGCCGACTCCGCTCGGCAGCACGCGCGGCCAGCTGATGCTGAAGCGGTACGCCTGCAGACCGATGCTGCGCCACAGCTGCACGTCCTCGGCGTAGCGGTTCACGTGGTCGCAAGCGATGTCGCCATGGTGACCGCCGTACACGGCGCCCGGCTTGCGCGCGAACATGTCCCACACGCTCTCCCCCTTGCCGGCGGCGGCGTGCGCGCCCTCGATTTGGTACGAGGCGGCGGCGGCACCCCACACGAACTTGTCGGGAAACGGCATGGAACCGGTTTCTACTACAGGTTCAGCGCTTTTTTGGCGCCTTCAATGCGCGCTTGATCAGCTTGCGGAACACCGGTACCGGCTGGGCGCCGCTCAGGTAGTACTCGTTGATCACGAAAGCGGGCGTGCCGTTGATGCCCACCTGGCTGGCCAAGGCGGCGTCCGCGCTCACCTTGGCGGCGTGGACATGGCCGTCCAGCGCGGCTTCGAAGCGCGCCCCGTCCACGCCCTGCGCGAGCGCCAGCCGCACCAGGTTGTCACGGGCGAGGCCGTCCGGCTGACTTTGCGCCTCGAACAGCGCGTCGTGGTAGGCCCAGAACGCCGCCGGGCCCTTTTGCGCCAGCACCTCCTCCGACGCCTCGGCGGCCAGCTGGGCATAGCTGTGGAACGGTAGCGGCAAGTGCCGCCACACGATGCGGAGCTGTCCTTTCTGTTCCTGCTCCAGCTCCGCCAGCGTCGGCTCCACGCGCTTGCAGAACGGACACTGGAAGTCGGAGAACATCTGGATGGTGACGGGCGCCTTGGCCGGGCCGCGCGAGGCGGCGTCCGCTCGCAGCGGCACTTGCTTGGTCTCCGGCTCTGGCGGCAGCCTCGCCTCCTTCATCAGCGTGGCGAACACTTTGGCCCGCGGCGTGCCCGCCTCGACCAGCGCGCGCGCCTTGGCCAGCTCTTCGTCGATCACCTTCTTGAAGGCGTCGAGCGGCTGCGCGCCGTTGAAGCGCCGGCCGTTGATGAAGAAGCTGGGGGTGCCGCGCACGCCGAAGTCGCTGGCCAGCTCCATGGATTGCTCCAGCTTGGGCGGTAGCTTATCGCTTCCGATGGCAGCGGCGAGCGGCGTCCAAGGTAGCTTCTGCTCCTTGGCGATCAGCTCCAAGTGCTCGTCATCCAGCGCCGGCTGGCTCTCGAACAGCGCGTCGTGCACGCGCCAGAACGCATCGTTACCGTGCCTCACGAAGACTTGCCGCGCGAACACGGCGGCCGGCGTGGCGCGCGGATGGAACGGCAGCGGGTTATCCTTCCAGACCAGCCGCAGATCTTTGCCGTAGTGGGCGAGCAGCTCCGCCAGCGTCGTTTCCACGCGCTTGCAGAACGGGCACTGGAACTCGGAGAACACGATCATCGTGACCAGCGCGTCGCGCGGGCCGCGCACCGGGTCGTCCGCTGCGACCTCCACCTTCCAAACGCTGGTGTCCGGCTCCTCCTCGCGCGGCGGGGCGGCGGGCGGCGGCGCCTGAAAGTTCTTGTCGGTGAGCAGCTGGTAGACCAGGCGCGGCGGCGTGCCCTGCAGCGTGAGCTGTTTGGCGGCCGCCAGCTGCTCGTCGATGATCGCCTCGAAG
>JAEYOT010000026.1 GCA_023411445.1 Pseudomonadota bacterium | reverse complement strand
GGCCGAAGTCGAGTCGATCGAGATCGCCGTGGAGGGCGAGCGTCCGCCACGCGAGCCGACGCAGCGCACCGTCTCCGGCGAAGAGATCCGCAAGATGCCGGGCACCAACGGCGACGCTTTGCGCTCGCTCGGCAACATGCCGGGCGTCGCTCGCGTCGGCTCCTTCGACGGCTTGTTGATCGTGCGCGGCTCCTCCCCGCGCGACACGCAGGTGTTCATCGACGGCACCAACGTGCCGCTGGTCTACCACTTCGGCGGGCTGTCGTCGGTGGTACCGAGCGAGATGCTCGAGCGCATCGACTTCTATCCCGGCAACTTTGGGCCACAGTACGGGCGCGCCACTGGCGGCATGGTGGACGTGGGCGTTCGTTCGCCGAAGAAGGACAAGCTCGGCGGCCTGCTGCAAGTCGATCTGATCGACGCGCGCGTGCTGATGGAGGGACCCATCACCAAGAGCACGCGCTTCATGGTCGGTGGTCGCCGCAGCTGGATGGACACGTGGCTCAAGCCGGCGCTCAAAGAAGCCGGCGTCGGCGTCACCACGGCGCCGGTCTACTACGACTACCAGGCCATGCTGGAGCACGACCTGACGAGCGACACCACGCTGAGGGTGTTCGCGTTCGGCGCGGCGGACCGCATGGAGCTCACGTTCAACGCGCCTGACTCCCGCGACCCCGCCATCGGCGGCGACGCTGGTATCAAGACCAATTTCTGGCGCGTGCAGGGCCGCTTGGAGACGCGCCCCACGCAGGACATTCGCTGGACCACGACGCTGTCGGTCGGCCAAGACGGAGAAGACGCCCAGATCGGCAACATGTACCTGGACTACGCGACGTGGAACCTGCAAGGCCGCTCGGACGTGCGCGCGCGGCTCGGCCGCGTGGCGACCGCCGTCGCCGGCATCGACGTGCAGTTCGAGCGCTGGGACGTCGGCTACCGCTTCCCCGCTACGGATTTCGAGGACGGCGGCAACACCGGTCCCGTATTCGGTCACCAGCTGATCGAGCGGCGCGGCGAGGCGTCCATGCTGCGCCCGGCCGGCTATGCCATGCTCGAGCTGCGCCCGGTGAGCACGCTCAAGCTGCTGCCCGGCGTCCGCAGCGACTACGACCAAGGCACCAAGCGCTGGACCGCCGACCCACGCATCGGCGCCCGCTGGGACGTGCACGCGAACTACCCGCGCACCACGCTCAAGGGCGGCGTCGGCTTGTTCCACCAGCCGCCCGAGCCCTACGAGTCGGTGAAGCCGTTCGGCAACGACGGCCTGAAGAGTGAGAGCGCCTACCACTACAGCCTGGGCATCGAGCAAGAGCTGGCTCGGCCGGTCGAGCTCTCGCTGGAGGGCTTCTACAAGGACTTGCGCGGCATCGTCGCGAATACGCCCAGCGTGGACAGCTCCAGCAACGGCATGGTCTACCGCAACCTGGGCGTCGGTCGCAGCTACGGCAGCGAGCTGCTGCTTCGTTACAAGGCGCCGCGCGGGGAGAGCGGCTTCTTCGGCTGGCTGGCGTACACGCTGTCGCGCACGGAGCGCGCCGACGCCAAGGGCGAGGACTACTACCGCTACGACTACGATCAGACGCACATCCTCACGGCGCTCGGCAGCTACAAGCTCGGACGCGGCTGGCAGCTCGGCGCGCGCTTCCGCTACGTCACCGGCAACCCGTACACGCCGGAGCTCGGCGGCACCGTCGACTACGACGCAGGTAGCTACGCGCCCGTCTCGTCGCTCGCCCGTAACAGCTCGCGCATGCCAGCCTTCCACCAGCTGGATCTGCGCGTCGACAAGACATGGAAGCTGAGCCAAGGCTCGGTCACTTGGTACCTGGACGTTCAGAACGCCTACAACCATCAGAACGTCGAGAGCATCGGTTACAACTTCGACTACTCCGAGAAGACCAAAGTGTACGGTCTCCCCATCTTGCCCATCGTGGGCGTCCGAGGTGAGCTATGACCCCGTCTCGTATCTTCACGTTCGCGCTGTCATCGTCGCTCTTGCTGGCTTGCGGCGACCTACCCGAGCCCGGCACCAAGGTGGACTCGCTGCGCGTGCTGGCAGAGAGCGTCGATCAGCCGATTGCGCGGCCCGGTGAGACCGTGCAGCTTTCGTCGCTGTGGCACGATCCGGAAGGGCGCACCGTGACCTGGGCCTGGGCCAGCTGCGTCAACCCTCAAAGCTCGGATCTGGCAGGCTGCCTAGCGCGGATCGCAGAGCAACCGGACCCAGAAGCAGCCATCTTCGCGCTGGGCCCGGACGAGAGCGCGCCAACGTTGAGCATCCCTGACGACGTGATCTCGAGCCTGCCCGCCGCAGCGCGCGCGAACGCGCAGGTCGGTGTGATCTCGGTGGCGTGCCCGGCGGAGCTGAGCTTCGGTCAGGGCCCGGGCGGCTTGCCGTTCGTGTGCCGGGAAGGCGACGGGCGCCAGCTCGAGCTGCACGAGTTCATCGTTGGCCTGAAGCGCGTGCGGGTGCGCGAGACGGATCGCAACCAGAACCCGATCATCGAGGGCATCACCTTCGACGGCGAGGACTGGCCGGAGGACGAGGTGAAGAGCGTCGGCTCCTGCGACACGAGCGAGTTCGTGTACCTAGACTGCGCGGACGACCACAAGCACCAGCTGGGCGTGAAGCTCGCGGAGGGCGTCGTCGAGCGCGGCACCGACGAGCACGGTAATCGTTTCGAAGAGCAGGTCGTAGTCCAGTATTACGCGACCGAAGGCATCTTCGAGCACGAGGTCAAGATCGCAGCCCAGACCAAGAACGGCTACGTGGCGCGCAAGCGCGCGAGCGGTCGTGAGCTCACGCTGTGGTTCGTCGCGCGGGACGACCGCGGGGGCGTGGCGTGGACCGAGCGCCGCGTGCAGGTGCGCTAGCTCAGGTGGCTGGGCCGGCGCTCGGGCGCAGACGCTTGACGCCGGTCCAGACTAGCAGCGCCACGGTGCCGGCTACGACGCCGACCAGCAAATCCACGAGCGGCGAGAGCAGCGCGCCAAAGGAGCCGGCGCGCTCCTCCACGAAATGGTGAACGGCCGGCAGGGCGTGGGCCAAGATGCCTCCGCCCACCAAGAACATCGCCACCGTACCGGCGACGGACAGGCCCTTCATCAGCCAGGGCGCGGCCAGCACGATGGCGGTGCCGAGCCCGCCCTGCAGCGCCGACAGACCGCCCTGCTGCCTCTCGCTCTTGTTCTTCAGTAGCACGCCCAGGTCATCCAGCTTCACGATGCCGGCGACTAGCCCGTACACTCCCACGGTCATGAGCAGCGAGAGGCTGCTCATCACGGCCACGCGCGTCATGAATGGTGCCGTGGCCACCGTGCCCAGCGCGATCACCACGATCTCTGCGGAGAGCACGAAGTCTGTACGAATGGCGCCCTTGATCTTGTCGCGCTCGTAGGCGATTAGATCCACCGCTTGGTCGCTGACGGCTTGGAGCTGGCGCTTGCGGTGCTGCTCCGTCTCTTCCTTGTCGTGAAGCAGCTTGTGGGCCAGCTTCTCCACGCCCTCGAAGCACAGGAAGGTGCCTCCCGCCATCAGCAGCGGCGTGATCACCCACGGCGCCAGCGCGCTGATGCCCAGCGCCGCCGGCACCAAGATCACCTTGTTCACGAGCGAGCCCTTGGCCACGGCCCACACCACGGACAGCTCGCGCTCCGAGGCCACCCCGGCTACCTGCTGCGCGTTGAGCGCTAGGTCATCGCCCAGCACGCCAGCGGTCTTCTTGGTAGCGACCTTGGTCAAGACGGCGACGTCGTCGAGCAAGGTGGCGATGTCGTCGATGACTGCGAGGAGACCGGCGCTGGGCATGCTGCCCTCCTCGGGTAAGAGCGGCGGGCGCCCCGGTCAACTTTCCCGGAAATCGGCGCTCCGAGCGCGCCCGAACGGCGCGAGAATTTCCACGAATTGTCCATTATTTACATGAACTTAACCACCGGGACGGGTCCTCGGCCCCATTACCTGCTAAGAGCCGGCCGCCCATGTCCTCGATTCAGGTTCAAGACGTCACCAAGGCCTACGGTCAGAAGAAGCTGTTCCAAGAGGTGACGGTGACGTTCGGCGACGGCCGCCGCTACGGCGTGACCGGCCCGAACGGCGCCGGCAAGTCCACCTTCCTGAAGATCGTCTCGGGCGAGCTGGAACCTGACACCGGCACCGTGTCACGCCCGAAGCGCACCAGCGTGCTCAAGCAGGACCAGTTCGCGTTCGAGTCCTGGCGCGTGCTGGACGTGGTGATCATGGGCAACACCAAGTTGTGGGAGGCGCTGCAGGAGAAAGAGATGCTGCTGGCCAAGCCCAACCTGACGGATGAAGACGGGGTAAGGCTGGGCGAGCTGGAAGGGGAGATCGCCGAAGAGAACGGCTACACCGCGGAGTCCGACGCGGCGGAGCTGCTAGCGGGCCTGGGTATCCCGGAGAGCGATCACGAGAAGGTGATGAGCGAGATCCCCGGCGGCCGCAAGCTGCGCGTCTTGCTGGCGCAGGCGCTGTTCGGCTCCCCCGACGCGCTGCTGCTCGACGAGCCGACCAACAACCTCGACATCGACAGCATCCGCTGGCTCGAGAAGTTCTTGCAGAGCTACCGCGGCGTGCTGATCACCATCTCGCACGATCGCCGCTTCTTGAACGAGATCTGCACGCACATCGCGGACATCGACTACAACTCGATCATCCTCTACCCGGGCGGCTACGATGACATGGTCCAGGCCAAGGGCCAGGTGCGTAGCAAGATCGAGCAAGAGAACGCGGAGCGCAGCAAGAAGATCTCCCAGCTCCAGGAGTTCGTCGCCAAGTTCGGCGCCGGTACCCGCTCGTCGCAGGTGCAGAGCCGCAAGAAGCAGATCGAGCGCCTGACGCTGACCGATCTGAAGAAATCCAACATCGAGCGCCCCTTCATCCAGTTCAAGGTGAAGAAGCCGTCCAGCAAGCAGACGCTGAGCCTGGACGGCGTGACCAAACGCTGGCCGGAGGTGACGGTCTGCGAAGACTTGCGCACCGTGATCACGAAGGGCGAAAAGATCGCCATCATCGGCAAGAGCGGCGTGGGCAAGACCACGCTGTGCAAGATGCTCATGGGGCAGATCCAGCCGGACGCTGGCAAGATCGAGTGGGGCACCGGCACCAGCATCGGCTACCTCGCTCAGGATCACCGCGCGGACATCGAGGACGGCACCACGGTCGCCAACTGGCTGCACGCCTGGCTGCCCAGCGCCAACCTGCAGACCGTACGCGGCCTACTCGGGCGCATGCTGTTCAAGGGTGAAGAGGGCGACAAGCCGACGCAGGCCCTCTCCGGCGGCGAGGCCGTACGTCTGATCTTCTCCAAGCTGATGCTGATGGAAGACAACGTGCTCATCCTGGACGAGCCGACCAACCACCTGGATCTCGAGTCGATCGTCGCGCTCGGCGACGCACTGGAGAAGTACGAAGGCACGTGCTTCGTGGTCACTCACGACCGTGACTTGGTCAACTCCTTCGCCACGCGCATCTTCGCCTTCACCGAGACCGGCTTGGTCGACTGGCGCGGCAGCTACGAGGACTTCCAGGAGCGCTACGACAACGCGAGGAAGTCCGCCAATCGCGACGCCGCCTGGGCCTGACGGCGCGCCCCTTTGATAGTACGCTGCCGGGCCATGACTGACTCGGTCTCGACCGCGAAGGTGCAGCTCGGCAGCGGCGGCGCGATCCCGCGCGTGGGCTTGGGTGTCTGGCAGTCGGGTGGCGCGACCAAGAAGGCCGTGACGGCAGCGCTGGCGGCTGGCTACCGCCACGTCGACACGGCCGCCGTGTACGGCAACGAGGCCATCGTCGGCGCGGCCATCGCCGAGTCCAGCGTGCCGCGCGAAGAGGTCTTCATCACCACCAAGCTGTGGAACAACGATCACGGCTACGACGCGGCGCTGCGCGCCTTCGACGCGAGCCTCAAGCGGCTACGGATGGATTACGTGGATCTGTACCTGATCCATTGGCCCGTAGCGGAGCTGCGCTTGGACTCGTGGCGCGCGCTGGAGCAGCTGGCGAGCGAGGGGCGCGCGCGCGCCATCGGCGTCAGCAACTACTTGGTGCCACACCTGCGCGAGCTGATGGGCGCCGCCAGGATCAAGCCCGCCGTCAACCAGATCGAGCTGTCGCCTTTCCTGCAGCGGGCGGACACGGTGGCGCTGTGTCGTGAGCTCGGCATCGCGCTCGAGGCGTACAGCCCGCTCACGCACGGCAAGCGGCTGGATCACCCGGTCTTGCTGGAGCTTTCAGCCGAGCTTCAGCGCAGCCCTGCGCAGATCTTGCTGCGCTGGGGTGTGCAGCGGGATTTCATCGTGCTGCCCAAGTCGGTGAAGCCCGAGCGCATCGCGGAGAACGCGGCGCTGTTCGACTTCAGCCTGGATACAGCGGCGATGGCTCGGCTCGACGCGCTCGAAGAAGGCCTGGTCACGGGCTGGGATCCCGCCACGCAACCCTAGAGCCTTATGCGAGCGGCGCCGTGAGGCCGGCCGCCGGCGCCAGCTCGCGCACGAAGGCCGACACCTCCTCGGCGTCGGCTGCGGACAGCTCGAACGCTTCGAACACGGCTCGGTCCAGCTCGGCGCGCAGCTCGGCGGTCAGCCCTCGCTGAGTCGCCTCCCCCGCCAGGAGCGCGATGCGGCCACGGCTCGCGCCAGCGGGCGGAGCCGGCAGCGAGCGCAAGTGGTTGACCTTGACCTGCGGGAAGGCGCCTTGGCGCGCGTCGCGGCGGCTCGCCAAGTGGAGCGCTCGATACAGCGTGCTGTTGAGCAAGCCGAGCGTCAGCAGATGCGGGTAGTCGGCGAGCTCGAAGCCGGCGAGCAATGAGTTGCGGAAGGGCGTCCCGTCGTGCGCCGCCGCGATGGTGATGGCCGCAGTCTGTCGCACCACCAGCTTCACGCGCTGGTACTCGGCGGGGTCGCGCAAGCGGCAGCGATGCCGCGCCAGCGCTTGCGCGTCCGGCTTGAGAAACAGCCGCGGCGGCCGCAGCGAAAACTCGGCCACGTTGCGCCCCTCCAGCAAGGCGTAGCTGAACTCAGCGGGCGGCACGCTGCCGCGATACAAGAGCTCGCGCGTCACGGCGCCGGTCGTCTGCAGGCCCATCTCGCCGAAGAGCTCGGGAGGTAGTCGCGCGTAGCCGTGGGTCCTCGCCAGGCACGGCGGCGTGCGCAGCGCGGCGGCGCTGGCCAGCGCTCGCTGCCGCTCGCTGAGCACGAAGGCACGCTCCGGCT
>JAEYOT010000024.1 GCA_023411445.1 Pseudomonadota bacterium | reverse complement strand
GTTGCGGGCTGACGGCGGGCGTCCGCCCTTCTTCTTCGAGCCCATCTTCGAGAAGAAGCGCGACTCGAACCACTCCGTGAGCGGCAGGGCCACGTAAATCGAGCTGTACATACCCAGCACGACGCCGATCGTGAGCGCGAGCGCGAAGTCCTTCAGGTCGCCGGTGCCCCAGAAGAATAAGCCTAGCAAGCTGAACAGCACGGTCACGGCAGTCAAGATCGTGCGGCCGAGCATCTCCGAGGTGCTCACGTTGATCAGCTTCACGAAGGTGGCGCCGCGCAGCTTGCCCAAGTTCTCACGCACGCGATCATAGATCACGACCGTGTCGTTCACGGAGTAGCCCACGACCGTGAGCACGGCTGCGATCGTGGTCAGGTTGAGCTCTTTGCCCAGCAGCACCATGATGCCGATGGTGCCGATGCCGTCGTGGACCAAGGCCACGACGCAACCGGGCGCGAACCGCAGATCGAAGCGGAACGCGATGTAGGCCATGATGAAGATGATCGAGATGGCGATGCTCTTCACGGCGCTGTCGCGCAGCTGCGCGCCAGCACGCGGCCCGATCCACTCCGTACGCAGGGGCTGCTCCGGCACCACGTCTACGCCTAAAGACTGGCGCAAGCCGCTCACCAGCTGGTCGCCCTTGCTCATCAGCTGAATCTCGACCTTGTTGTCGCGGGCGCTCTGCAGCAGCGGGTTGTTGTCACCGGGCCGCAGGGCGATGTGCTTCACGCCGCTGATCCGCTCCTTCACGAACGCCAGGTTCGGCGCTTCGCGGTAGCGCAGCGTGATCTTGTCGCCGCCGGGGCTGAACTTGATCTCGGTGGGCTTGAGCGGCTCCGTGCACGCCGGATCACTACTGGTGACGCACAGGGCGCGCTCGATCTCGGCCTGCTTTTCCGGCGCGATGGTGGAGACCTCCTGCACGCGCACCATGTAGCGGTGCGGGTTGTTGGGGTCGTCCACCTTGATCACGGTGGGTGTCGAGAAGCCAGCCTGCTCCACGGCGGCGCGGACGGCCTGCGCTTCCACCGGCTTCTTGAAGGCGAGCTCGATCTCGGTGCCGCCGACGAAGTCCGTACCCAGCTTGGGATTGCCGAACAGCAGGAGCCCCAGCGAGCCGAAGATGAGGGTGAAGCTCAGCGTGATCCAGTATTTCCGGACCCGCATGAAGTCGTAGACTTTGTCACCTTTGAAGAGTCGCATCGCTCACCCCATATCCAGCTGACCGGTGCGCCCGGTGAAACGGACCCACAGGTCGAACATCAAGCGGGTCACGATGACGCCGGTGAAGATGTTGCAGAGCACGCCGACCATCAGCGTGACCGCGAAGCCCTTGAGCGGCCCCGTGCCGTACTGAGCCAGCACTAGGCCCGCGATGATGGTGGTGATGTGACCGTCTACGATCGCGGAGAGGGCGCGCTTGTACCCAATCTCGACCGCGGTCCGCATGCTCTTCCCGAGCGCTATCTCTTCTCTGATGCGCTCGTTGATGAGCACGTTGCTGTCCACGGCCATACCGACCGTCAGCGTCAGCCCGGCGATGCCGGGCAACGTCATGGAGGCGCCGAACGAGGCCAGCACCGCGAGCTGGAGGAACAGGTTCAGGCCCACCGCCACGTCTGCGATCAGCCCCGCGCGGTGGTAGTAGATGAGCATGAACAGCAGCACCAACGTCGTGCCGACCAGCGCGCCCTGCACCGCGAGCTGGATCGAGTCCCGACCCAGCGACGGCCCGATGCGCTGCTCGTTGGACGGTGAGATCGGAGCCGGTAGCGCGCCGGAGCGCAGCACCATCTCGAGCTTCTTCGCGTCGCGCAGCTGCGTCTCGGGGTCGGCCGAGCCCAGCGTGATTTGCGCGTGCCCGCCGGAGATCTTGCTCTGGATGACGGGCGCGGACTCGGTGCGGCCGTCCAGGATGATGGCGAAGCGGCGCTTGATGTTGGCGCCGGTGATCTTCTCGAACGCCTTGCCGCCAGCGTCCGTGAAGGTGAGCGCCACGTTCCAGCCGCCCAGCGAGCCCTGGCTCTGATCGGGCTGCGCCGCAGCATCGCGCACTTGGTCGCCGGTGACCTCAGCGCGGCTCTTCAGGTAGTACGTGCGGAAACCCGCCTCCTCCTGCTTCAGCGAGACCTCGTCAACCGTGCGGCGCTCCAGCTCGAAGCCGATCTCGCGGTCGTGCGGCACGTCCAGCGTGGCGACCCACTCGCGGAAGCGCTGGAGCGTCTGGCTGGAGGTCTCTTTCTCGCCCTTCTTCAAGAAGGCGTACGTGTTGGTGCGCGTGCGCGTGTTGCCTTCGTCGTCGCGACCGACCGAGACGTTCTCCTGATAGAACGTCAGGCCTTCCGGTAGGCTCTCGGGCGACAGCTTCTTGCTCAGCTGACCGAAGAAGTCCGTCTCGTCGTCGAGTAGCTTGAACTCGAGGCGCGCGGTCTGCGCGATGATCTCGCGGATGGTCGAGAAGCTCTTCTCGTCCTCGCCCGGCACCTCCACGATGATGTCTTCATCGCGCGTGGACACCGCCGCTTCGCGCAGACCGAGCTCGTCCACGCGGCGACCGATGATCTCCTTGGCTTGACCGACCGCGCGCTCGCGGATCTGCGACTCCACGGAGCTCTTGATCTTGAACTCCAGGCTGCGCTGATCGGCGGTGCGGGTGAAGCCCAGCTCACTGCGGAACTTCTCGAGGAAGCGATCGTCCAGCTTGGTGGGGTCGGTGCCCTCCTTCACCGTCACGCGGATGACGTTGGCGGGCTTGCGCGGCGCCTCGAGCTCCACTTTCTCGCGCAGCTTGGCGTAGACCGCTTCCGACGGGAGGTCGTCCCCTTCGTGCAGGCCGAGCACCTTGGCGGCCTCGCGGCGCATCTCTTCGTAGTAGCTGTCGCGCTTGTCCTTGATGGCCTCGTCAACATCCACTGTGTAGACGAGCCGCAGACCGCCGCGCAGATCCAAGCCGGCAACCAGCCGGAAATCCACGCGGTCCTGGATGTAGGCCGGGCACGGGACCCTACCGCCCGTGAGAGAGGGCAAGGTGGGCCACAGGACGATGAAGGCCAAGCCGGCGACGCTAGCGGCCGCCGAGAAGCGCAAGCGCCAGCTCAGGTCCACCACCTCGATCGCGGCGAACGCGCAGGTGAGCGCGATCATCGTCAAGATGACCATCGCCCAGAAGGCGTCGTGGTACGCGGAGAACGCCGCGGCGCCGGCCATGACGGCGCTCGCCCAACAAGAGAAGCGGCGGGGACGGCTCACCAAACCGGCGAGCAACATGATGAGGGCAAAGCTGCCCAGCACCGCCGTCAGTACGCGCTCGATTCCCACGGCTTACCTCTTCTCGGCTTGCGCCGCGGTTTCTGGAGTGTCCTTGCCGAGCAGCGCGTTCTTCAACACGTCCACCTTCACGCCGGGCGACAGCTCCACCTTGGCGTAGCGATCTCCCACCTCCACCAGCTTGCCGACGAGACCGCCCTGGAGCAGCACGCGGTCCCCCTTGGCGAGCGCGGCGATGGCGGCCGCCTGCTTCTTCGCCTGCGAGCGCTGCGAGAAGAGCAAGAGCGGGATCATCACCGCGACCAGCAGCAGCGGCAGGTAGCCCATGATGCCCGGATCCTGAGGCGGCGGCGCGTGGGTGTCGGGAGCGGAGGGCGCGGACTCGATCCCCTGCTGACCAGGAGCAGGGGGAATATTTTGAAGGGAAAACATGGGTGGGGATAGCCCTCGGGCCCGCGGCTATACCCAACATCCCCGGTCCGCGCAAGGAACGGTTCAGCGCCGATTTGCCGTCAAACCTCGGTGCCCTGCTCGCGGCCGGCAGCCGGGTGCAGGATCTCTACGGCGCTGTTCCTTCACGCGCCTTGACACCCTGGGGATCGGGTTGTAGAGGCAGGGCCCTGATTCTTGGACGGAAACAGTCTGCTTGCGGGCTCCAGCCCGCCACCCCACAGGCGCGTAGCTCAGTGGTAGAGCATTACCTTGACACGGTAGGGGTCGGCAGTTCAATCCTGCCCGCGCCTACAAAAGCGGCTGTTTCCGAGCAAGATCTTCTCCTGCGCCCCACCGCTCGAGCATGACGGGGACTGAGCGCGTTTCGCCCGGTCAGCTCCTGGAGAAGAAGGGGGAGCGGACACCGGATGTCGTGGCCGTCTTGGTCGACGGTAAGCTGTGCGATTTGCACACGCCGGTCGATCCCGCGAGCGACATCAAACCGCTCAAGAGCGGGGACCCGGGCGCCCTCGAGGTGATTCGGCACTCGGCCGCCCACGTGATGGCGGACGCGGTGCAGCGCCTGTTCCCCGGCACGCAGGTCACGATCGGCCCCGCCATCGACGCCGGTTTTTATTACGACTTCTTCCGTCCGGAGGGCCCCTTCACGGATAAGGACCTGGCCAGCATCGAGAAAGAGATGCGCCGGATCATCAAGGAGAAGCGCCCGTTTCTCCGTGAAGAGGTGACGCGCGAGCAGGCCCAAGCTCTGTTCGACAAGATGGGGGAGAAGTTCAAGCTCGAGATCATCGACGCCATCCCGGCGGGCGAGACCATCTCGCTCTACCGCCACGGCCTGCCGGAGAAGCCGCAGGGCACTTGGGTGGACGTGTGCCGCGGCCCGCACGTGCAGCACACCGGCCAAATCGGCGCGGTCAAGCTGATGAGCGTGGCGGGCGCCTACTGGCGCGGCGACGAGAAGAACCCGATGCTGCAGCGCATCTACGGGACGGCCTTCCCGACCGAAGAGCAGCTGCAAGAGCACCTCAAGCTGCTGGAAGAGGCCAAGGCGCGGGACCATCGCAAGCTCGGCAAGGAGCTCGAGCTGTTCATGTTCCACGAGTACGCGCCGGCCATGCCGTTCTTCCTGCCGCGCGGCGCCGGTATCTATAACCGGCTCGTGGAGTACATCCGCGGCCTGTACGTGGACTACGGCTACGAAGAGGTCATCACGCCGCAGTTCTTCGACAAGAAGCTGTACGAGACGTCCGGACACCTCGAAAACTACATGGACAGCATGTACTTGCCGGTGCCGTCCGACGAGCTCAAGCCGGAGCACGACGACGAGCCGCGCAAGGACCTGGACTGGATCGCGGCCAAGCCGATGAACTGCCCCGGCCACTGCTTGGTGTTCGGGCAAAGGCGCCGCAGCTACCGAGAGCTGCCCTGGCGCGTGGCTGACTTTGGTCGCCTGCACCGCTACGAGCGCGCTGGCGTGGTGCACGGCCTGGCGCGCGTCAGGAGCTTCTGCCAGGACGACGCGCACATCTTCTGCACGCCGGATCAGCTGGAAGAGGAGATCGCAGCGTTCAACCGGCTCCTGTTCGAGGTCTACGCCGCGTTCGATTTCAAGGACGTGAGCGTGAAGCTCGCGCTCCGCCCGGAGTCGCGCCTGGGCTCTGACGAGCTGTGGGACAAGGCGGAGGGCGCGCTGGAGCGAGCCCTGCTGCAGAGCGGCGTGCCGTTCGAGAAGCTGCCCGGCGAGGGCGCCTTCTACGGCCCCAAGCTTGAATTTCACGTGGTGGACGCGCTCAAGCGCGGCTGGCAGCTCGGAACCATTCAGCTGGATTACGCCATGCCGGAGCGCTTCGGGCTGGAGTTCGTCGGCAGCGACGGCGCGGGCCAGCGCCCGGTGATGCTGCACCGAGCGATCCTCGGCTCCGTGGAGCGCTTTTTCAGCATCTACACCGAGCATTGCGCCGGCAAGTTCCCGGTTTGGCTGGCCCCCGAGCAGCTGACCCTGGTCACGGTCAGCGAAAAGCAGGCTGAATACGCCTTCAAGGTCCAGGCCGAGCTGAAGGCGCGCGGACTGCGCGTGTCCGTCGACGCCGGACCGGATAAGCTGGGCGCCAAGATCAGGACGGCCCGCAACATGCGGACGCCCTACATCGGCGTGATTGGGGAGAACGAGGTCACGAGCAACACCGTGGCGCTGCGCTCCCGCGAGGAGGGCGATTTGCCCCCCCTGGCCGTGGCCGAGCTGGCGGAGAGGCTAGTGAAAGAAGCTCTTCCCCCGCGCGTCACGCGGAAGCAAAATTAGGCCGCTCAGGCGGCACTACCTAGAGGAGAAGCGAACAGCGTGGCACTACCCGGCGGCAGAGGACGATTC
>JAEYOT010000011.1 GCA_023411445.1 Pseudomonadota bacterium | reverse complement strand
AGCGCAGGCGTAGCGCCACGGTCTCGTCAGCTGACGGCGCCGGGCTCTGTGCCTGCGGCGCGCAACGTGCGCTTGAGCAGCCACAGCGCGACGGCGCCCAACAGCACGTCCGCGGCCATGTAGAGCGCCCGGCTGACCAGCGGCAACACCAGCGCCAAGGACTCGCTATCCTGGCCCTGGAGCAGGAAGTACATCGTGGCTTCGCGCACGCCGATGCCGCCGGGCACTGGAAAGAACAGAAAGCCCGCGGTGTCCGACAAGATTAGCGCTGCCATGACCAAGAGGATGGTCGAAGCGCCCACGTCGAAGCCGATGCCGAGGCAGATCAGGTACGCCCCCAAGCCCGAGACGATCTGAGCCAAGAGCTGCACGGCGTGCACGCGCAGGAGCAGCGCCTTGGAGGTCGCGATGTAGCTGAGCTCGCGCTTGAACAGGCGGCGAACCACGCGCGCAGCCAGACGAAAGGCGTCCGCGTTGAAGAAGAACAGCGCTGCTTCCACCACCAGCAGGCTCGCGCAGCCGGCGGCGATCAGCGGCCAAGCGAACTTGCCGGAAAATAGCAGGAAGACGAACGCAACCAGCACACCGGTCAAGAGCGACACGACCAGGTTCAGCAAGTTGACGTACAGGACCAGCGTCTTCGAGTAGCCGCTCTGCGCCAGCCAGTACATCTGCAGGGCATAGGACCAGAACTTGCCCGGCAGGTACTTGGTGAGACTGCTGCTGTTGACGGCGCCGACGCTGTTCGCGAACGTCATGTCGCGTCGCCCGGAGAGCCCGTGGAGCGCGAGCTGCCAGGCGTAGGTGGGAAGCAAGCTCGCGGAGACGACCGCGACGAAGGACGCGCCGAGCAGCGCTGGATGCAGCTCGAAATCGTGCTGCTGGATCTGCGCCCAGTTGTCGCGCACCGCGCGCCAAAAGAAAAAGGCAATGCCCCCGACGATGGCGACGACGAGCGCCTGCTTGAGCAGGTGGCGCTGCTTGGTGCTGCTCATCGCTCCTGCTCGCGCCCGCGGCCGCTCAGGCGCGCGCGACCTTGGCGTAGACCTCAGCGGTCTCCCGCGCGGTCTTGGCCCAGGAGAACAGCTCTGCGCGCGCCAGTGATTTGCGCGTGAGCTCTGCTTGTAGCTCGGGGCTCTCCAGCACGCGGGCCAGACAATCAGCCAGCTCCGGCACGTTGTCAGGCTCCGCCAACAGGCCTGCGTCCGCGAAGAACTCCGGCGCGTCGAGCGCCTTGACACCCACCGTGGGCGTGCCGCACGCCATGGCCTCGAGCGTGGACAAGCCGAAGCCGCAGTGCGACGGGAACACCATCACCGTGGTCTTGGCGTAGTGATCGGCCAGGTCAGCCTCGGGGATGAAGCCCAAGAAGCTCAGGTTCTTGATGCCCAGGCTTCGGGCCAGCTCCTCTAGCAGCGGCTGATCTTTGGCCCGCTTGCCGCCGATCAAGAGCTCGGCATCAGGAACGCGCTTCTGCACCTCGGCGAAGGCGCGGATCAGCACCTCCACGCCCTTGGAGCGCGCGACCTCGCCCACGTACAAGATGCGCTGCTTCTCGCGCGTGATCTCCGGGCGATGAAAATACACGGAGTGATCGACGCCGTAGTTAACGACATGGATCTTGCTCGGGTCCGTGTGAAGCTTCTGGATCAAGAAATCCTTCGTCACGTGGTACGGGACGACGATGGCGGCAGCGCGCTTGAGGCAGAGGCGAATGCACTGCCGCCAGATGCGGTACTTGAGCGGGCTGTCCAAATCGCCGCTGAGGTTGAACGGGATCACGTCGTGGATCGTCACCACCAGCGGACCCTTGCCGAGCAGCGCCGCCGTAGCTCCGCCCACCGGCGAGATCGCGTGATAAACGTCCGCGCGCTCGCGCAGCATGTCCGCCAGCTGGCGCGGCAGCTTGAGCCCCCCTTCCAGCACGCTCTTGGAGAAGCCGTGATCCACCACGCGTAGACGCACGCCTTGGTGCTGAGTCGGCACGTTGTCCACCAGCTCGGCCACGTAGCGGTCGTGACCGCGCCCGGTGTGCTTGGACGGGTGATAGGGATACGTGAGAAGCGAGAGATTGAAGGCGGTCAAGGCGGATCCTGGGCGCTGACTAGCGACTCTATAATCTGCTTCAGCGTTCGTGCAAAAACGGCCTGCGTGCAGTGCTCGCGAAACGCCGCGAGCGCGTTCTGACCGAGCTTTTCGCGAAGGCCGGGCTCGTCCCGCACGCGCCGGATGGCCTCGGCCAGCGCGGCCGGCGACTCGGGCTCGACCAAGAGGGCGCTCTCGCCGTCCGTGAGTAGCTCCTGCACGGCAGGGTTACGACGCGTGATCAGCGGGCGCCCGGCGGCCATGGCTTCGATCACTTTGTTGGTGAGCAGGCGGTCGGCGCGCTTGTTGCCGCCGAAGAAGCCGAGGCAGGCGTCCGCGCGGGACATGTACGCGGCCAGCTCGGCGTACGGCACGCGGTCGATGAAGGTGATGTTCCGCAGCCCGAGCTCCGCGGCCAACTTGCGATCGCGCTCGTAGGTGATGCCGGTGCCGATGATCTGAAAATCCACCGCCTCCTGCTCGAGCAGCTTGGCGGCGCGCAGGATCACGTCCACGCCGTGGAACGGCGCGTACTCGCCGTGAAAGTGCACCCGGAAGCGGCCGTCAGCCGGGCGTGGCTCGCGCGGTCGCATCACGGAGTCGTCGCTGGGCAAGAACACGCGCGTGAACTTGCGGGGGTCGATGCGGTACGTCTCGGCGTAGGTCTGAATGTGGTGGTTCGTCTCCAGCAGCAGCCGATCGGCGCAGCGCATGGCGATGTGATCTGCCAGCCAGAACGCCTTGGCCTTGAGCGAATCCGCCTCGGCCTGCAGACGATCGTCGACCATGGTGCCGTAGGTGGACACGTACACGTCGAACAGGATGGGCTTGCCGGACAGCAGGCGCACCGGCGGCACCAAGGGCTGGCCGTAGAACCCGACCACGATCACGTCGGCGTCGCGCTTCTTACGCGCGAAATCCCAGAGCACGAGCGGGAGCTTCCTCTTGTCCTTGTCGGGTGGAAAGCACGTCTCCACCTCGAAGCCGCAGCTCCTCAGCGCCAACAGCACGTTGTGCGTGCGTGAGTAGCTGGCCTCACGCCCGGCTAGGTAACAGACCTTCAGCGGCATCCGATTACTCGGCCCTGCCGCCGACGAACACGGCGTTCCACGTGTGGAAGCCGGGCTCACGCTCGCTCATGAACTCGCTCAGCTGCGTGAGCCGCAAGCCCGCGTCTTCCAGCAGCAGCTTCACCTCGGGCGTGAACAGGTAGCGCATGCGGTGCGTCTCGCGCAGCTCCTCGATGGCGCCGCTGGCCTTGTCCTTGACCAGCACCTGGTAGTTCACGTCCACGATGTTGTCATTTTCGTGGATCACCGGCTCGGCCAAGCGCGTGACCTGGATGTGCTCGTCTTCCAGCCGCTTGATGCGCGTCTCCGGACGGCTGGTGAGCACGGCGGGGCCATACCAGCAGTCGAACACGAACATGCCACCCGGGCTCAGGTGCTCGCGTAGGGTGGCCAGCGCCGCGCGCAGATCCGCGTTGGTCGTTTGGTAGCTCATCACGTGGAAAAGCGAGGCCACGACGTCGAACTTTCGGTTCAGCCGCACGCTGCGCACGTCGCCCTGCACGAAGC
>JAEYOT010000929.1 GCA_023411445.1 Pseudomonadota bacterium | reverse complement strand
GATCCGAGCGTCGAGCAGCAAGAGTGCGCGCAGATCAGCGACATCAACCGCAACGGCATCGGCGGTGAGTACCCGGCGGACGTCGATCGCGGCACTTTAGAAGGATCCTTCTCAGGCGGCAGGAAGCCTGGCGTCAGCCGCGGCGTCACCGCGCTGGAGGCGCATACCTTCGTGTCGCGGCGCGTCAAGTACATCGAGCCCTACGGCGGTTTCCGCGCCCTGCTCGAGTTCCAGAACGACGGCAGCGACTACGGGTCGACGGACCTGAAAGGCTCGCTCGTCAACCACCCGCCGTTCCGCGGGACGATGATCTTCGGGCTCAACGTGATCCCGTGGGAGATCCGCGACGCCTTCCAGCGCTTGGCGTTCGACCTGCGTTTCAGCGGTACGTACGTCTCGGAAGGACGCGACTACTCGGAGCTGTTCGACGCGCTCGGCAGCTCCGACGCTGCCACGCTGCGCTACCCCAACTTCGACGCCTACCAGTATCAGAATGACGTGGTGGGCGCGCCCTCCGTCGTCAATCCCAACTCGCAGCGCGTGTACTTCAGCGGCCTCACGGACGTGCAGCAGCACGGTGTGTACACGCTCTCCGCCAGCGTCAATTGGCAGGTGGGCGAGTACGTGAAGTTCAACCTGGGCGGCTCTTACACGCTCACGCAGGCGCACTTCATCACCTTCGACCAGGCGTGCAATCCAGACTTCAAGAACGACTTGGGCAAGGCCGGGCCATGCAAGGGCGGGGTGAATCGCGAGACGGGCGAGCCGCAGCCGAGCGGCATCCCGAACCCGAACTACCGCCGGGTCATCAACGATCCCGGTCATCGCTTCAAGGTCAGCGACTCCAGCGAGTTTGATGCTTGGGTCAACGCGACCGTGATGTTCTGAGGGCCATGGCGCGCGCTGCTCGTGCGGCTGTGGCAGCGCTGACGTTCGCTTCTTGGGCGCAGGCGGGCCCAACGGACGTGGTGGCGCTGCCAGCGGCGGAAGCCCGCGCGGAGACGCCGGACGCCAGCGTGCAGGCGCTGCTGCCCGAGCTGGATCAGCTGGTCTCGGAAGCCGTGCAAGACTTGGAGCTCACGCTGGCGCTCGAGCCGCGCGGCGCTCGCGAGGTGCCGGCGGACGACGAGCTGGTGGAGCGCGCCGCGGAGTCGTGGGTCGTGCTGCCGACGCTGGAGCGCGAAGGGCGCTCACTGCGTCTGCGCATCGTGGCGATTCGCCCAGGCAGCCGCGTGCTCATGCAGCGGAGCGAGCTGTGCGCGCCGGAGGATCTGGGCGTGCGCGTCGCCGTGATGATGCGCGACTTGGTGCAGTCGCGCCCGGAGCCGCTCGCGTCAGCCTCAACGCAGGCGCTGCCAGCGCCGCTGGAGCCCGAGGAGCCGCGCTCAGGCGGTCGCGCCGTGTTGGCGCTGAACGCCGCCGTGTTCGGTGGCTACGTCGGTTACTCGATTCAAGCCGCCAGTGGCTCTTCCGACGATCGGCTGGTGTATCCGTTGGTCGCGCTCGGCACCGGCGTGGGCCTGGGCGCGTCGATGCTGGTGGCGGACGAGTGGGACGTGAGCACGGGCGGAGCCTGGTTCTTGTCGGGTGGCCTGTGGTGGCCGACTAGCGCAGGCCTGCTGCTGTCCGCCTACTACGACGTGCCCAAGGAAGATCGCTACGTGTACGGCGTCGTCTCGGGTACGGCAGGCGTGGCGCTGGCCGTGGCGGCCATGAACGTCTCGGACGTGGGGGATGGAGACGCGGCGCTGCTGCACAGCGGCGGCGCGCTGGGCATGAGCCTGGGCGGCTTGACCCAGCTGTTCGTGCAGGGGCAAACCGCTGAGACGCCGATCGGCGGCATGGGCTACGGCGCTGCGGTCGGGACGCTCGGCGCGGGGCTACTGGCGACGCAGGTCGACGTGCGCGCTTCACGAGTGCTGCTGATCGATCTGGGCGCGACCCTCGGCGCGCTCACCGGCGCGGCCGCTGCCAGCCCGCTGCTGCTCGTGGATGAAGAGGAGAGCAAGCCGCGTACGCGCCTCTGGCTCGGCAGCATCTTCGCTGGCAGCCTGCTCGGCGGCGGCATCGCGTGGTGGTCGACACGGCGCTCGGAAGCGGGCGGCAGCGCCACGCTACCGGCGCTGCCTTATGCCGTCGCGACGCCGGAGGCGAGCGGCGCGCGCCTGGAAGCGGGCCTGCTCGGTCGGTTCTGATGGCAGGCGATCCGCTCAGGCTGAGCATCGGCGCGGCGCTGGCCGACCGACGCGCCGACGACGCGCTCTTGCGCGGCGTGCCCGGCTTCACGCGCAGCGAGGTGAAGCTGCTGTTCGAGCAGGGGCGCGTGCGCTGCGCCGGGCGCAGGCTGAAGAAGGGCGATCGCGTCGCTGCCGGCATGGTGCTCGAGATCGAGGCGCCGGTGCAGCCAATCAGGCCTGACCCGAGCGTCGCGCTGCGTGTGCTGTTCGAGTCCGAGGACTTCGTGATCGTGGACAAGCCCGCAGGGCTACCCACAGCGCCGCTGTCGCGCTCGTCGGGGCCGTCGCTGGCCGCAGGGCTCTTGGCCCGTTACCCCGAGATGCAGGGCGTTGGCTTTCGCGAGCGGGAGCCGGGCCTGGTGCACCGATTGGACAACGAGACCTCCGGCGTCGTGCTGGCCGCGCGCAGCCAGGAGGCATTCCGCGCGGCGCGAGCCACCTTCGAGTCGTCGGCGATCGGCAAGCGCTACCTGGCGGTGGTGGGGCTCGGTGTGCCGCCGCGCGGTGAGCTGTCCACGCTGCTCGGTCCGGATCCGGGAGATAGCCGGCGCGTGCGCGTGCTCACGGAAGCGCCTGCGGACGGCTACGCCAGGCCAGCGCTGACGCGCTACCGCGTCGTGGAGACGGGCCAACGCTTCACGCTGGTGGAGCTCGACGTCGAGCGCGCCTTTCGTCATCAAATCCGCGCGCACCTGGCGCACTTGGGCTTCCCCATCGCGGGCGACGCGATCTACGGCGGGCCGCCTGCCGTAGAGCTCGGCCAGCGCCACGCGCTGCACGCGAGCTACATTGCGTGGGCCGGAGCCGACGGACGCAGCGGTTTCCGCGCGGAGGCCACCTTGCCGCCGGAGCTACGCGCGCTCCTCTGAGGCGGCAGCTCGCCAGTGACGAGCTCCACCAGCTCGCTCACCAGCGCCAGCGT
>JAEYOT010000923.1 GCA_023411445.1 Pseudomonadota bacterium | reverse complement strand
CCAACGCGCCTTGGCGGAGGAGCTGGAGCCGGATGACGTCGTGGCGCTCGATGACCCCGCTGAGGTTGGTCGGCTGCGTTCGCTGGACGCCATCGCCGATACCGTGGACGGTCAGGTGCTCGAGGGGCTGGTGGGCAAGGTCCGACCGGGCGGCGTGATCGGCACGGTGCTTTCTCCGCCCGCGCACGCCGCAGAGCAAGGCCTCTCGGTGCGCGCGATCTTGACGCATCCGGACCCCGAGCGCTTGGCCCAGCTCGGTGAGTCGGTCGTGCGCGGTGAGCTGCGCCTACCGATCGATCGCCGCTACCCGCTGAGCGATGTGCAGACGGCGCAGCAGCTCGCCGAGGCGGGCGGGGTCGGCAAGGTCTTGCTCATCCCCACGGGCACATGAACGCGCTCACGCAAGGCGCGTCCATCGCAGAAGTCGCGATCCGCTTGGTGGTGGCGGCGCTGATCGGCGGCGTGATCGGCTGGGATCGAGAGCGCTCGGAGAAGCCGGCGGGCATTCGCACGCACATGCTCGTGTCGCTCGGGTCCGCCAGCTTCACCTTGCTGGGCTTCGAGGTGGGCCTGCATTTGTCGTCCCGGAGCGATGAAGACTTCGATCCGACGCGCGTGCTGCAGGGCGTGGTGGGCGGGATCGGGTTCTTGGGAGCCGGGGCGATCATACAAAACCGCGGCCAGGTCTCCGGCATCACCACTGCCGCCAGCGTCTGGGTCGCTGGTGCCTTGGGCGCCGCCGCGGGCGTGGGCGCGTACGTGCTAGCGCTCGGCACGGCCCTGCTAGCGCTGATCATCCTGATGAGCGCCGGCAAGCTGGAGGCGCTGGTCCACGCAGACAAAGTCAAAGCCCCGCAGGCCAGGTCGGAGCCGCCTACGGAGCCGCCCATGGATCCGGGCGAGACCACCAAACCTCCCCTGCACGCACATCGGCCAGCCGAGTAGGTAGAACGCGGTAGCGCGCCCGCGCCCTGCCCCGAGGCGCCGCAGTAACGGCCAAAGGTCGCGGATTTGTGGTCGATTTGTCGGCGCTCGCACGAGGGCGGCAAACTGGAAGTTGTGGCGTTGTTTGCCGTGCGGCAATACGGCATGCTCCAAGCTGCCCCATGACCGCGCAACAGGGACAGGTGACACGTGTCAGATGACGCTGCAGCCGCCCAGCGTCTGGTGCAGGCGATCCGCGTCGGGAACATCGGCATCTTCGATCACGACCATCTGACGGACGTCATCTACTGGTCGCGCGAGCTGCGGGACATGTACGGCTGGAGCGACAATGAGCCGGTCACGCTACCGAAGATCATCGCGCAAGCGCACCCCGAGGATCTGGCGAGCGTCATCGAAGCCGTGCGCCACGCGCACGATCCGAGCGGCGACGGCTCATTCGACATCGAGCACCGCATCCTGAATCGCCGCGGCGAGACGCGCTGGGTCCTCATGCGTTCCCAGACCTACTTCGAGCCTCAAGCCGGAGAGCTCAAACCGCGCCGCACGATCGGCGCCGTTCAGGACGTCAGCGAGCGACGCGCATCCGAAGAGCGCCTGCGCAAGATGGAAGCTCAGTTGATCCACGCGCAAAAGATGGAATCGCTCGGTCGCCTCGCTGGCGGCGTCGCGCACGACTTCAACAATCTGCTGACCGTCATCTCCGGCAACATCGACCTCAGCCGAGCGCTGCTCGCCGACACCGATCCGAGCCGCACCTACTTGGGTGACGCGGCCGACGCGGCGCGCTCGGCGGCCACCTTGACGAGGCAGCTGCTCGCCTTCTCCAGGAAGGAGGCGATCGCGCCCAAGGCGCACGATCTGAACGAGATCATCCGCCGGATGCAGAAGATGGTCGTGCGCCTGCTGGGCGAGGACATCGAGCTTCAGACCAGCTGCGCGGCGAGCTTGCCCTCGATCTTGTTCGACTTGGGTCAAGCCGAGCAGATCATCCTCAACCTGGCAGTCAACGCGCGCGACGCGATGCCGGACGGCGGCAAGCTCTCGATCGGTACGTCGACCGTCACGCGTCGCGAAGTCAACGAAGAGCAGACGTACGTCCTGTTGCAGGTGTCCGACAACGGGCTGGGCATGACCGAAGAGGTCCGAGCGCGCTTGTTCGAGCCATTTTTCACCACCAAGCAGGTCGGCAAGGGCACCGGCCTGGGCTTGGCCATGGTGTACGGAGCCGTGCAGCAGAACGGTGGCCAAATCGAGGTGGAGTCCGAGCTCGGCCGCGGCACGACATTCAAGATCTACCTGCGCTCGACCACGGCGCTGCCTGCCGCCCCAGCGCCGCGCCCTCCCGCGCGCGTCGAAAAGCCGCGCGACGCCGCCATCCTGCTCGTGGAGGATGACGCGAAGGTGCGGAGCCTGGCGACCGTCGCGCTCCACCGGCTGGGCTATCGCGTGCACGCCTTCGCCGATGGCGAGCAGGCGCTGGCCAATCTGGCGACGCTCGAGCCCGTGCCGGAGCTACTGATGACGGACGTGATCATGCCGGGCATGAACGGCCGCGTGCTGGCCGAGCTCGTCACGGCTCGTTTGCCGGAGATCCGAGTGCTGTTCGTGTCGGGCTACCCGTACGACGTCATCGCGGAGCACGGCATCCTGCAGGATGGGATCGACTTCTTGCCCAAGCCCTTCTCGGCCGAGCAGCTCGCGCTTCACGTCGGGCGCCTGCTGGAAGCTTGCGCTTAGCACGCATTCCGGCGTTACGGATATTTCGTGTGCGGACGCCTTCTGGGGGCTCGCGCGGGGAACCGGTTCCAGAGGGCACTTTTTTGGGAAGAATCGCGGGAGTCAGCCTACCTCTTCCGTGGCATGCGCCAAAAGTCCTCCCAGTACGCTCTCCCAGCCCGCCCCTCTCCCTCGTCGTTCAGTGTCCTGCTAGCTGCCTTGCCCCTGATCACGGGGTGTGGCGAACAGGCGACGCCCGGGACAGAGCCCTCCGCCGGCAGCGCGGGTCAGGCATCGTCCCCTACGGCTGGCGCGGGGGGCAGCACCGTCAGCGGCACGGGTGGGAGCGACAGCTCGGCTGGGGGGACCGGCAACGTGGCGGGCGCGACGAATTTGGGCGGCAGTAGTAGCGGTGGCAGCAGCGGCGGCAGTGGCGCGGGCGGTTCGGCAGGAGGCGGCAACCAGGGCGGCGCTGGACCGATGAACAAGGTGTTCAGCGAGTGCCGCTTCCATTTCGGTACCATCGATTCGGTCGCCAAACAGACGCCCGCCCTGATCCCCGAGCTGGACTTCTTCACCCCCGGTTGGATGGGCCTGTCGGATACGTTCGACCAGGCGTACGTCTGCGAGGAGGGGAATG
>JAEYOT010000913.1 GCA_023411445.1 Pseudomonadota bacterium | reverse complement strand
TGATCTGGCAGGCCTTGTCGCCACAGGTCGTGCCGCAGTCCGGCACGCAGTAGAAGCGCTCGAAACGGGTGCACTGGCCGTCGCCGCACAGCGTTTGTACGCCGCAGTCCTGCGGGCAATTTTGCGGCGTCTCCCCTGGCTCGCAGGTGCCGTTCGGGCAGAGGTTCATGAAGGGGCAATCCTGCGGGCAGTTTTGCGGCGTCTCCCCCGGCTCGCACTTGCCGTTCGGGCAGGTGGGCAGGCCGCAGTCCTGCGGGCAGTTTTGGGGATTCTCCGAGCGGCTGCAGACATTGTCGCCGCAGCGGCAGTCGGAGCAAGAGCTCGGATCTTCCTCCAGGTCGCACTTGCCGTTGCCGCAGCGCTCGCACTCGCGCCAGCAGCCCGCCCAATCCGCGGCGTCGCAGCGACCGTTGTTGCAGGTGATGCCGCACTCGGCGGGGCAGCCTGCGCTCTGGTCGTAGCCCTCGTCGCACCAGCCGTTGCCGCAGGTCTCGCACTCATCACCGCAGCCGTTCGAGCGATCGTAGTCGAAGTCACACTGCTGGTTGCCGCAGGTCTGGCACTCCCAGTAGCAGCCGTTGTTGGAGTCCCAGAAGCCATCGCAGGCGCCGTTGTTGCAGGTGCATTGCCAACCGCAGCCGTTCGACTGGTCGTAGCCCTGGTCGCACCACGTGTTCTCGCAGGTGCGGCACTCCCAGCCGCAACCGGCTTGGAAGTCGGCCTGGTCGCAGCGCAGGTTGTTGCAGGTGCTTTGCAGGTTGCACTGCTCCGGGCAACCATTGTTGTGATCGTAAAAATACTGGCAGGTGCGGTCCAGACAGGTGTTGCACTCCCAGTCGCAGCCGTTGAAGCCATCTAGCAACGGATCACACCTGTAGTTGCCGCAGCTGTAGCCGCACTGCTCGGAGCAGCCGTTCGATTGGTCGTAGCCGATGTTGCAGCCGGGGTCGGCGCAGGTGTCGCATTCCCAGCCGCAGCCGCCGAACACGTCGTACTGGTCGCAGCGGCCGTTGCCGCACGTCATCGGGTAGGGGCACTGCTCCGGGCAGCCGTTGGCGAAGTCCCAATCCCAGTCGCACGTCCCGTTCTGGCAGCTGCACTCCCACGGACAGCTCACGTAGTCCGCGCGCTCGCAGACGCCATTGCCGCAGTTGCAGTTGCCGTTCGGGCAGCCGCAGTCCAAGCAGTTGCTCTCCGTAGCCGGGTCGCAGATGCCGTCGCCGCAGTAGCAATCACTGCAGTTGGACGGCGTCTCCCCCGCGAAGTAGTCGCAGAAGCCGTTGCCGCAGTAGGGCATGCAGTCGCCAGGACAGTTGACTGGATCGTTACCCTCGCACAGGCCGTTGCCGCAGTAGCCACAGTCCTGCTGGCAAGTGTCGGCCGTCTCACCCGGTCCGCACTGACCGTCGCCGCAGAACGCCTTGCCACCCGTGCCAGCGCTGCTGCCACCCTTGCCGGCGCTGCTGCCGCCGGTGCCGGCGGCGCCGCCATCACCGCCTGAAGCGGAGCCGCCCCACAGCGGGAGCTCGGCTCGACCACAGGCGACGGCGGCGCAGCCCAGGACGAGCGTGACGGTGAGTGAGCGGACGGCGGACCACAAGTTCATGCGCATCGGCTTCCCCAGCAAGCTCCGGGCCAAAACACCACGTCTACCCTGCCTCTGGAAAGGCGAGGATATTGTGACCTATCCCGCGGCGCGTGTGCCAACTTCTGTTCGAGCCTGGCACAAAGCTCGGACTGAACGGATGCTCGGCGCGGCGTCAGCCCTGCCCGTAGCTGGTGTTCTCCAGCAAAATCACGTTCGTCTTGCTACGACTCTCGCCAGCGTTGGTCACGTAGACGGCCGGCTTGTCCACGATGGGGCACACCTTCTCGCACGCGCCGCAGCCGATGCAGAGCGACGGATCCACGTGCGGGCGCTGCACCTTCACCGTCAGCATGGCCGGGTGCTCGCCGGCGGCGCCGTACTTGTCGTCGCGCTTCGGCACCTCCACCTCCTCGGCCCAGATGGCCTTGGGCGAGGTCGGGCAGAACTCCTCACACACGATGCAGGGCGTCGCCATCGACCACGGTAAGCAGCGGCCTTGATCGTACATGGCGGTGCCCACGCTGATCGGCTTCTGCTCCTTGCCGGTCTTCTCGTCCCGGCCCGGCTTCTGGAGCTCGGTAATCTTCTGGATCGCGCCGGTCGGGCACACGTCGCCGCACAGCACGCAGCTAAACTCACAGTAGCCGATGCGCGGCACCAAGATCGGCGTCCACAAGCCTTCGAGCCCGGCCTCGAAGAACGCGGGGTGCAGCGCGTTGTTGGGGCACACCTTCATGCACTCCGCGCAGCGGATGCAGCGCTCCAAGAATTCGCGCTCCTCCACCGAGCCCGGCGGGCGGATCACCTTCTCCGAGTAAGCCTTGTCCGGCCAGTTCGCGATGCGCATGGCCGGGATCGCCGCAGCGCCCGCCGCCGCCGTCGCCACCACGGTGCGGCGCTGCAGGTTGGGCTTCTGCACCGTGCTCCGCCGGTTGGGCAAGAAGCGGAACTTGATCACGTCCTCCGGGCAGGCGTGCTCGCAATTGAGGCACATGTGGCACTCATCCTGCCGGTGCTTCACGCCACCCTGCGGGCTGTCCGCGCCCTGGCAGTTTACCAGGCACAGGTTGCAGTCCGTGCACTTGGCGTGATCTTTCTCCATCCCGAACAGCGCAAAGCGGCTCATCACGCCCAAGAAGGCGCCGAGCGGGCACAACGCGCGGCACCAGAAGCGCGGGATGAAGCGATTCATGAACAGAATCGCGATCAGCAGAAAGACAATCAGCCACGTTTGGTGGAAGTAAGCTTGGTTACCGGTCCACAGGTGCTGCGCCAGCACGTCCTGCGCGCCGTCCGCCATGTTCTGTAGCGGTCGGACGTTGCTGGCCGCGACTGCGTTGTTGCCGTGAACGCCCAAGTATTGCAGCGCCGGGATCACGCCCAGACCAATCGCGCGCACCGCGACGCAGATCGGATCCAAAAGGCCACCGATGGCGCTGCCCGCGACGGCCGCCGCCAAGAAAGCCCACATCAGGTAGTACTTGGCCGCCTGCCAGCCGTGCGTCTTGTTCGCCTCGACCCGCGAGTTGCCCTTGCCGTACCGGCTCGGAAAAATCCAAGCGAAGAAATGGTGCAGCGTGCCGAACGGACAGATCCAGCCGCAGAACACGCGCCCGAACACCAACGTGAGCGCCACGATCACGAGCGACCAAGCCAGCCCTCGATACACCTGGTGGGTGCTGAGCAGCGTCATGGCCGCGACGAACGGATCCGCGAGCAGGAAGCCCTCGACCGGCAGCGGCATGCGCACCGGCTCGCCCGACTGCGCAGAGAAGGTGCCGCGAAACGCCGTCTGCGCCAGAAAGTAGAAGAACAGCGCGAAGAAGCCGAGCTGCGAGGCGCGCCGCAGCCACACCAGCTGCGTGATGATCTTGCGCGGCGGGATGCCGGAGCCCGGTCGCTTCTTCTTCGGCTTGGCGGGCTTGCTCGGAGCTTTGGCGGCGGGCGGCGCTGCTGGAGCGACGGGCGGCGGAGCCTTCACGGGTGTGGGGGGAGCGATCTCGGTCCCGGTGCTGGCGGTTATGCCAGGCAGTCCTGCTACGGCTGTCTGCGCTGCCGCTGCCGAGCCCACACCTGGTCCCAGGACCGGTAGCCTTCGCTTAACGGCGTGTGAGGCCGAAGCAGGTTGCTCGGGCGCGTCGCTCGAGCTGGGCGCGCGCGCGTCGAGCGCGAGCACGCGGCCGGGCTGGCGTGACTCTAGCCAAGGGATCACGTCCGGGAACTGATGACCGGCGTGCGGCGTGCCCGGCAGCTGCTGAGAGGCCACGGCTAAACCTCGATCTGTGGCACTTCTTGCCAGTTCATGTTGCCGATGCCTCGCTCGTGCCCGAGCTTCAAGTAGCGCACGTTCTCCGGCTTCTCGCCGATCAGCGTGGCGCCGTAGGCGTCGACCGCCACCTCGTCCAGGCTGGCGATGACCTGATGCATGTCGCGCGCGTCGTCGATGTTGCCGCCCTGCGGGCCGTTGCGGAGCAGCACACGCGTGGCGTCCACGATCGTGAGCGTGGGCCGCATGAACGTAGCAAGATCGGCGATCGAGACGTCGATGTTCTGGTGCAGGCGGTTACGGCGACCGCCGAGCAAGCCGTACCAGTTCTTCATCGCGGCCGTGTACTTGGACAGGTTGTGGTGCTTGGCGACCGGCACGTTGATCACCTTGTCCGCGTTGACGAGCGGCGTGTAAACCGGCCACAAATCGAGCACGTCTCCCTTCATGCGCAGCTCGCGGAAGCGGTGCGCCGACGGCAAAATCACTGTCGCGCCCAGGTTGTACGTCGCGCGCCAGATGCCGGACTTCTGGAAGCACCGGTTCGGCTCGTTGCAGGAGGCGTCCGTGACGATGACCTGCTTGGCGCCCGCGTCGAAGCACAGCCGCACCACCTCCGCGACCACGCGCGGGTTGGTGTTGGCCGCGTGGACGGGCATGCGGTCCCAGCCGATGTTCGGCTTGACCGCCACGATGTCCCCGTTCGAGATGAAGCGCTTCATGCCGCCCAGCGCGTCCACCGCGCGGCGCACGAGCTCCTCGGGCTGCTGCGAGCTCTTGGCGATCGCCATCTTCAGCTTGGGATCGCCCTTCAAGCGGAAGTCCCGCACCTGACGTTCGCCGGGCGGGGCGGACAGGCCGTAGCCGCCGTGGTCGTAGAGCAGCTTGGTCGTGAGCGCAGCGCCGCCCAGCACGGCACCGGTCAGGCCGATCCGTTCGAGCGCCTCGCGCCGAGACGTCTTTTCGCCAGCCACGAAAAGCAACCTGGCCGATACCCGGCGGCCCGTCAAGCTGGAACCGGTCGCGCGTTCGGTCACGTAAGGCCTGAGATTTTCTATCTTATCGTTCGCGCGCCAGGGCGTCGACACGGACGGCGGACCGGCGTCCGGAAGCGAGTGAATCCGGGCACTTCTCGCCCCGGCCCCCGCCGGTCGACCAAAGACCTTGTCCAGCGGGGGTCGGAGCGCTACAAACGCCGCCCCCCGAGGCCCCCCAGCGCCCTCGCGCATGAGGCCAGGAAGTAAGGACGAAAATGAAAGACGGCATCCACCCCGAGTATCAGGTCGTGAGCGTCACTTGCGCCTGCGGCAACAAGTTCGAGACCCGCTCCACCAAGACCGAGCTCGTGGTCGACGTCTGCGCGGCGTGCCACGCGTTCTACACGGGCAAGCACCGCTTGATGGACACGCAGGGCCGCGTCGATCGCTTCCGCAAGAAGTACGGCCAAGCCGGCGCCAAGAAGTAACGCTCACGAGCGCCACGTCTCCCGCCCCACCTCCCGTTCGTACATCCGGACAGGGACGTGGGGCGTGGCTATATTAGGAGAGGAATGTCCAATCAGCCTGCCGTTGTCGGACCTGACGGAGTAGCGCGACCGTACATTGGCGGGAACGCGATGCTGGACGGTGTGCTGATGCGCTCGCCGCACGCGCTGTCGATGGTGGTGCGCCGGCGCAAGGGCAGCTTGGTGGTGCGCGAGCTGGCGATGCCGAACGTGCGCACCGGCTGGCGTGCCTGGCCGTTCGTGCGCGGCGTGCTGGTGCTGGTGGAGGCGCTGCGGCTCTCCCGCCTCTCACTCAATTTCTCGATCGAGATCTTGGAGCAGGATCTGGAAGAGGAGGAGCGCGAGCAGGAGCAGGCTCGGCGCGCCGCTCAGCCGCCCACCTCACACCTGCTATCGAGCTTGATGCTGCCGTGGTGGCAGCTGTTCACCAGCGAGCCGGAGCTAGCGAGCGGCGCCTCCGCTCCGCAAGCCGCCAAGGCCGAGAAGAACAAGAGCTTCTTGCTCACCTTGTTCAGCGTGCTGCTCCCGCTCGGGCTGTACGTGGCGGCGCCGCAGGCGATCGCCGAGGGCGTCTCCAGCTTGTTCGACTTGAAGCTGGATGTGCGCTCGCCGCTGTTCCAGCTGATCACGGCCACGGCCAAGGTGCTGCTCATCGTCGGTGTGTTCAGCGCGCTGCGCTACTCGGCCGACATGTACCGCTTCCTGCAGTGCCACGGCGCGGAGCACAAGGCTATCCACACGTATGAGGCCGGCCAAGCGCTCACGGTGGAGAACGCGCGCAAGTTTCCCACGCTGCACCCGCGCTGCGGCACGACGTTCATCGTGATGGTGGCGCTGGTCTCGATCGCTATCTTCAGCCTGCTGGGGCCGTTCTTGCCGCAGCTGGGCCTCGGCAAGCTGGCGGACAACGTGCTGTTCTTCCTGATGAAGCTGCCGTTTCTGCCGCTGATCGTCGGAGTCACGTTCGAGCTGCAGCGCCTATTTGCGCGCCACTTCGCGGCCGGCCCGCTCCGCGTGCTGCTCTGGCCGGGCTTTCTGGTGCAGAAGATCACGACCATCGAGCCGACGGACGATCAGCTCGAGGTCGCGCTGTCCGCTTTGCTGATCACGCTGCGCGTGGAGCAGGGTGAAGCGGTGGTCAGCCCGGTGGACGCTACGTTCCCGAGCTACGCCGCCCTTTCGGAGGCGCCCGCCCGAGCCGCATGATCCCCGCCAGTAAGCTAGAAAGCCTGACGCGCCGCTTCGCCGAGGTCGAGCAGTTGCTCTGCGATCCGAAGACGCTCACGGATCCGCACGCGCTCACCAACCTGAACCGCGAACGCGCTCAGCTGTTGCCGGTCACGGAGGCGTTCGGCAAGTGGTCGCAGCTCACCAAGCAAATCGCGGACGATCGCGAGGCGCTCTCGGATCCGGAGCTGGGCCCGCTCGCCGAGCAGGAGCTGCCGGAGCTGCTCGGCAAGCTGGAGGCGCTGGAGCGCGAGATCCAGATCTTGCTGTTGCCCCGCGATCCCAACGACGAGCGCAACACCATCTTGGAGATCCGCGCCGGCACCGGCGGCGAGGAGGCGGCCTTGTTCGCGGCCGACCTGTTCCGCATGTACACGCGCTACGCGGAGACGCGCGGCTGGCGCATCGAGATCATGACCACCAGCGAGGCGGCGGCCGGTGGCATCAAAGAAGTGATCGCGCTCGTCACCGGGCAGCGCGTGTTCTCGAGCTTGAAGTACGAGGGCGGCGTGCACCGCGTGCAGCGCGTGCCAGCCACCGAGGCGCAAGGCCGCATCCACACCTCCACCGCCACCGTCGCGGTGCTGCCAGAGGCAGAGGACGTGGACGTGGAGATCGACGAGAAGGACCTGAAGGTGGACATCGCCGCCTCCGGTGGCCCCGGCGGTCAGGGCGTGAACACCACCAACAGCGCCGTGCAGATCACGCACTTGCCGACCGGCATCATCGTCAAGTGTCAGGACGAGCGCAGCCAGCTGAAGAACCGCGCCAAGGCCATGAAGGTGCTGCGCAGCCGCCTGCTGGACATCGAGCAGCAGAAGCAGGCGGAGGCCATCCGCGACGAGCGCCGTGGCATGGTCGGCGGCGGCGATCGTTCGGAGAAGATCCGCACCTACAACTTCCCGCAGAACCGGCTGACGGATCATCGCATCGGGCTCACGCTGTACAAGCT
>JAEYOT010000907.1 GCA_023411445.1 Pseudomonadota bacterium | reverse complement strand
CCGCAGTTCTAAATCCCCTACCCGGGTGCGCCAAGGAACCGAAAAAGCCACGGCAGTCGGCTTTTTTTATGCTGTGTGGTGGGCAGGCGCGCGCCGGCGTCCCAGAGTCAGGCCTGAAGCCGACGGACCGCCGGGAAGAAGGAGCGGAGCCGAGCCAGATCCTGGAAGTCCGATGTGAGGACGCGGTCGCCTCGACTGGCGGCCGACGCCATGATGACCGCGTCGACGGCCGTTGCGCCTTTGACGGCGGCGATAGCCTCACCAGCGACGCGCGCCAAGTCTGGGAGCAGCGGCTCGATCACACAGCTCTCCAAGAGCGACGCGATTCGCGCCGAACGCGACCCACCTCGCCAGGCTTCTACGATGACCGCAGTCGGCACGGTGAGCTCGTAGCCCAGCTGCTGGGCTAGCTTGAGGTGCGCTAGCGTGCGTCGGTTTTGCCGTTCGAACCCGATCAGAGCGCCGCTATCGAGAGTCACTCCTGCCATTCTGCTTGTATCGCCGCGAGCTCTTTGGCCGTGATGACGCCCTTCTCCCGCTCGTAGCTGGCAACGAGCTCTTGGAGGCGTCGCCGCCGCAGCTCGCGCGCCAGCGCCTCCGTCAGTTCCGCGCTGAGCGTACGTTTGGCCCTCTTTCGCTGCCAGGCCTACAAGCCGAGCAGACCAGCAAAACGCCTCGCGGCGTCTTTCAGCTGGTCCAAGCTCAGGCTCCAACGCTCCGTGGTATTGCCTTCGAAGTAGTGGACGTCGCCGCCGACGCCCGGACCCGTCGACACCGTGAAGCCGTTCAGCTCGCGCTCGCCGCCGGGCGCCGACAGGGCGTGGTTGAGTGACGCCCCGCCAACCTCAATGTTGAGGCCGTGCTCCGCACCCGAGCCCCAGAACTTCTTAACGTCTGCGACGAAGCTGGCTTGTCCCGATACGCTCGCCGATACGCCCGTAGCGATGGCGGTTCCCCAAGCGCCGCTGGTGAACACCGAAACCTTCGGCTCGGTCAAGTCGACGACTAGGCCGACTGATGCTTCGGCGCCAACGGCGATGCCAGGGCCTGCGGCTGCGCCGCCGCTGATGGACAGTGCCACTCCGCGGTGTGGCGCGGCAATCCCCGCGGAAGCCGGATGGCGGTCGACCAATTGCTGAACGGACGCTGAGGGCGGCGAGTCTATCGCCCGACTCTCGAGTCGTTCTGGCTCCTGCATCAGGCTGGCGCCGGCTTCCAGCTCGGCGGCGGTGGGCTCCGGAACGAGGGCATTCGAGCTGCCCGACAAGCGCGCTGTTTCCATGGCCCGCCCCTCGGCCATCGTCGGCGCCCAGTTGCTAGTCTTGCGCGACGGCGCCCCAGCGATCGGATCGGGCTACGCCGCGCGCTTGCGGGCCTCGGCGGGGGTCTTGCCGGTCCAGCGCTTGAACGCGCGATGAAAGGGGCTGGGCTCGGAGTAGCCGAGCAAGTACGCGATCTCGGCGACGGCGATCTTCGCATCACTCAGGTAGTGCAGGGCGAGCTCGCGGCGCACCTCGTCAAGCAGGGCGTCAAAGGTGACGTGCTCGTCAGCCAGTCTGCGTTGCAGGCTGCGTTCACTCATCCCGAGCTGCCGTGCGACCGCCGAGAGCGTCGTCTGCCCTTCGGCGAGCCCGCGGCTCAAGCTTTGACGCACCCTGCCTGCCGCTGAGACGCTCTTTTCTGGGCGTGACGCCAAGAGCGCCTCGGCGTGGCGTTCGATGACCCGTGACAACGCGGGGTCCGCTGAAGGATTGGCTCGTTCGACGAGGGCCACGTCGAGCTCGATGAAGTTCACCGGCTGGCTGAAGAGGGGCATCACGCCGAAGAGGCGCGTGTGCTCTTGCAGTGCCTGGGAGTCGATCGGTGCGGCGTGTTGAAATCCGACCCCGCGTGGACGGACGGCTGCTCCTGCGATCTGGGAGCCAATCGTCACGACGGTGGCGATGGTAAACTCCGCTGAATGCCGCTCTTGGACCAAGCCGTCGCTCGGTCGAAAACAGTGCTCGACACGCAAGCCGTCGCCTTGGGGCACCAAGGACCACTGCGCGATGTCGTGGACGAGTCGATTGTAGCGAACGAGGCGCTCGAGCGATTGGCGCAGGGTGGGCGCGGTGCGGACGGCATAGTCGAGCACGTCGAAGGCGCCAGGTTTGATGCGTTCGGCTGCGTGCAAGCCGAACGCGGTGTCACTGGTCAAGACCGCCGCTTCTCGCCAGAGCGTCTGCTCGGTGGCGAGCGGGATCCGGGCGTCGGGGTCACTCCCCAGCGCTGGGTCGAACCTCGCTAGCTCGGCAATTCGTCGAGGGTCAGCGCCCGCGGCCTGCGCGATCGCGAGTACCAGGGCGCCCACCCCTGCTGATACTTCCGGCTCTGACATGTGATCCAGGCATGGTGCCGGTGACGTCTGGAGGCAACAGCGGCTGGCGTGAGCGGTCACTCATTCCGGCGCCAACGGTCACGGTCGACGCCGCAGAAATCGCGCAGATTGAGCGTGAAAGGACCGCTTGACCATGAAGCTCTACACCGCCTCTCTCGCCGCCCTCAGCGCTGCTGCCGCCTTCGTCGTGACCGCTCCGGCCCTCGCCGCCCGAGCCCGCACGGCATCCGATAAGGTCGACGCTCCGGGTCCGAAAAGCGAAGCTTCCGCTTGGCACCTGGACGTCGAAACGGATCCGACGGCCTTTGCCTTTCGAGGCTACTCCCTGCATGTCGGCCTGGGCTGGCAGCACCTCAGGCTGGATCTGGGTGGCTACGCCATGGATCTTCCAGGCTTCGTTGAGGCAAACGACGGCTTTGAGTCTTCCTTCCGCGGCGCTGGCGCGAAGCTGCAGCTGTTCTTGTTCGACGAGCAGCAGGGCGGCTTCATCGGCGTGGACGCAGGGGTGAACCAGCTGCGGGTCAAGGAAACGAAAACGTCGACCGACGCCACCCAGCTTCAGCTCTCGACCGGCGTCAATTTAGGTTGGCGCTTTGCGTTGCCCTGGAACCTGTACGCCACGCCCTGGCTTGGGGTTAGCTACGCTTTCAATTCGCCCGACATCCAAGTCGGCGAGCGCGCCTACCACCCGCAAGCTGTCACGTTCTTCCCGGCCGTGCACCTTGGCTACCGCTTCCTGTGAGTCTTGAAGGATGACGTAGCGTTGAAGTCAGCTGGTGAGGCCTCACGAAATCACGCAACTGCTCCAGGGGGTGGCCGAGGGGACGGCATGTCGTTCAACTGTTGCCACCGCGCTCTGGGCGCTCTCCTTGGTGCGACGGTCGTTGCGCTCACCGGCTGTGCAGGTCGCTCTGAGCTCATGACCAAGGCACCATCGTCGTACACGGCGTCGGTGAAGGAGGACCAGGCCACCATCGTGTTCTTTCGGGACTCGGGCTTCGCCTTCGCCGTCAACTTCGCGATCCTGGATCACGAGGCCAATTTCCTGGGTGAAGCCGTGGCGCGCTCGGACTTCTCGCTGCAGGTGCCGCCCGGGCGCTACTTCTTCGTGGCCAAGGGGGGAGAGGGGACGGACACGGTGCAGATGGAAGTCGCCGCGGGGCGGGCCTACTACGTGCGCGTGCTGGCGAAGTGGGGCGTGTGGCTGGCCGACGTGCAGCTGGATCCGATCAAGCCCGGTGAGCCGGAGTGGCCGCGCCTCCACACCTGGCTCGCGAATACGAATCACCTGATGCCGCTTCAGCCGAAGGCGCCGATCGGCCTCGCGCAGTCGGCCTTGCCGCCGTGGGCCGCAAGCGCTTGGGCGAAGCTGTCTCCGGACCAACGAGCCCGCCGTACGGTTCTGCCCTTGGATGGTATGGCGTTCGGGGGCAGCGCGCCCAAATCTCTCGCGAGCCCGCCGCTTGCCGTGGTTCGCTGAGCCGCGCGGCGCGCCATCGGGCTCGGCTTTCGTGAGCGCTGTCGTATAGTCGGCGAGTCATGGCATCGCGGTCGCTCCCTGAGCTGCGTCGGGTCCTCGCGTGGGCGGTGGAGCAAGGCATGGCCGTCCGGGGGCAGCTGAGCGAAGAAGACGTCGGCGCGTTGGCGCGCGCTTTCTCCAGCGCGGAGTCGTGGAGCTTCACGCACTACGTGCACCTGCGCGTGTTCGCGCACGCCGTGGCGCGGCTCAATCTGCCCGACTTGCCGGCCAATTTGAGCTTTGGTGACGCGCTCCGCGCGCTCGATGAGCTGCGCGCCGAGCGCGTTTCTCCGTGGCCGACGCACGAGAGCGTCTTAGACAGCACCTTGAGCGAGCTGGGCTACGAATCCACGTCCGCCGCCATCACGCGCGTTCGTGACGCCAACGCAGCCAGCTGGCGTGAGCACGGCCTGGCCAACAAGGAGCTGCTCTTGCGCGGCGCCGAGCGCGCTGCTGGCACGCGGGCCGTCGTGGTAGGTGCGGGCAAGCTTTACGACATCCCGCTGCGCAAGCTGGCGGAGCGCTTCGAGCAGCTGGTGCTGGTGGACATCGACGCGGCCGCCATGGCGGAGAGCGTCAAGCAGGTGGGGCTCGAGCCAAAGCTCCAGGCGCGGCTCTCGCTCGTCCAGGCCGACGTGACGGGTATCAACGACGTCTTCTTGGAGCGAGCTCGGGTGGCGCTCGAGCTTCCGAACGAGGCGGAAGTTTACGCTGAGGTCATCCGGCTTCTTCACGACTTCTACG
>JAEYOT010000895.1 GCA_023411445.1 Pseudomonadota bacterium | reverse complement strand
CTTCAACCCCGGGACCACCAGCTGTCCCGAGCACGGCGAAGAGCTGATCCCCGCCGCCGCCTACGCTGCCGGGCGCGCCCCGCAGAGCGCGTCCGCGCGCTCGATCTGTCCGCTGTGCGGCGCTCAGTTCTCAGGCGATACGCGCTTCTGCGGTGAGTGCGGCGCCGCCGTCGTGCCCATCAACTGATCGTTGCTCTCAGAACACCACGGCCAGCTCCAGACCGGAGCTCGCCGCGCAGTGAGTCCACCTCGTGCACGGGCTGCTCCACGTTGCCGATCAAGAAGCGCGCTGCCGAGCGGGTCCCGGGCTGCGCTATGCGCTACAGCTCGAAGGCCACCTCACGCCCGCACCAGTCACCGCCGAAGCGGTTGCCGTCCTGCCCAAAACGCAGCGCGCAGTCAGGCTCGGAGTAATGCTCGGGCGGATCGTAGACGGTGCCCTGAAGCGAGATGGACTCGGACTCGAAGATCAGCGCAGTGGTGGCGGTGGGCTGGACGGCTAAGATGCCCTCCTCAGTCACGGTGCCGCTGACCACGACGTCGTAGCTCTCCTCCGGCTCGTCGTCGCGCTGCCGGTAGGCGCACTGCTCCAGCTCGTACACGAGCGCAAGCTCCGTAGCGCCCTGCTCTGGCACGGAGGTCGCGAAGCCGCGGACGCGGGCGGAGCCGCCCAGCGGGCAGCGCGTACTTCGGTCCTGCTCGCCGACGGGCTTACCTTGGAGCGTCAGGTTGTACACGACCTTGATCGTCTCGCGCAGCGCGCGCACCGCGCTCTCGTCCAGGCACTCCGCGTCGCACGGCGCGCTCTTCGGCGCGGCATCAGCGCCACAGGCGAGCGTGAAGCTCGAGCTGAGCAGCAGCAGCGCGCGTGAAGCGTACCAGCGTAGGGCCATGGTCATGCTCAGAACCCTCCTTCGAGACCGAGGCTAGGAATCGTGATCGGGCCCACCAGCTGTGCCTCACAGCCTCGCAGCGAGCAAGTCGTCGCCACGGCCTCTTTGTTCAACGTAGCGTTCATCCACTCGGCCACCACCGACAACCATGCCGTTTTTCCCAGCCGAAATCGCTTCTCACCGCGCACGTCGAGCCGGAAGAACGCCGGGAGCCGACCACTGGGGCCGGTCTCGCTGCGCTGGGGCAACCCGCTGTACGCCATGACGCGCCCGCCCACGCGCCAGCCCTGCGCGATCTCGTAGGCAGCGGCGAGGTTGCCGACGTGCGTGCGATCGAAGCTCGCGATGTAGCGCCTGCCATCGAACGTGCGCGTCGAGCGCGACAGCGTGTACGACAGGAAGCCGCCCAAGCGCTTGGTCAGTCGCCGCTTGAGCAACAGCTCGAAGCCGTAGGCGGCGCCCATCGTGCGCACCGTGAAGGCGTCCGCGGCGCGCCGTCCCGCGTTACTGTCCACGCCCTGACCACCCCCGCCGGTGCGATCCGGCCCCAGCGTGCCTGGCTTGAAGCGCGGCAAGCAACTCACGTTACCCCCGGGTGGTCCCACGCGATCGCCTGCCAGAGTGTCGCTTGGAAAGTGGCCGGGAGGGCAACCATTCTGTGCTGGCTCGAGCGCGCCGAGCGGGTCGCTCATATCGAAGAAGGCGTTTTGAAACACGGTGGCGGTGGCGATCATGCCGTCACCCAGGTTGGCCTCTACGCTGAAGCTCTCTTGCACCGCACGTTGCAAGCCGCCGCTCAAGTCCGCGGGAGCCGCACCCGGAACAGGTACGACGAACGACGGTGGCTGGTGTGACAGCCCCACGGCGGTGAGCAGCGCTACCTTGGAGCTGATTTGCGTGCGTAGCGCCAGCCGCGGATCGATGCCCCAAGCCGTCGCGCCGCGCTGTCCATAAAGGTCGACCCGCAGCCCTGGCGTGACCGTGAGCCGCGGCCCGAGCTGGATCACCGCGTCGGCGCGCGTGCCCAGCGCTAGATCGTTACGCGCGGCGAACAGCTCGGCCACGCGCGCGGCCGACGGAGACAAGTCTTGCGTGCCGAGATCCACCTCGTAGCGCTCGATGGTCAGGTCAGTCCCGACGCGCAGCAGCACCGCGCTGGAGAAAAGGTGCTCGAGCTCCGTGCGCGCGCCGAGCAGCGTCGACTCCACGTTGCGGTTCTGCTGCACCGTCGAGGTGTCGCGCCCGACCGTGAAGGCAGAGCGCAGCTTCCCGCGGGGTAGCGTGCGGTCGTAGCGCACGTCCACGCGGTGGAATCGCGTCTCGAACAAGGTCAGGCTCTGCGTCTCAGTCTCTTGCGCTAGGTAGTCGTAGGCGCCGAAGGCGAAGACGCCGAGGCGGTCGTCGGGCGTGACGTCGTAGCTGGCGCGCAGCTGATAGTCCCAGTAGTCCAGCGTCGCACCGGGAGAGAGCAGGGAGAACAGCAGCGCCGTGAACGAGTAACGTCCGCCCAGCGCGAGTGAGCCGCGCGCGTCGTCGAAGGGCGCCTCGACGAAGGCGCCGGCGTCGAAGGCGCGCAGGTTGTACTCGCCGCCGAGCTCGGTCTTGGGCGGCGCGGTTTCGCCCGAAACGATGCCGCCGCTGAAGCGTCCAAAGCGCGCCGGGTAGGCGCCCGGGTAGAGATCGACCGTCTGGACCAGCGCTGGGTGCACGACGGAAGGACCCGCTCCGACGTGGAACAACAGCGGCACGCGCACGCCGTCCAGAAAGTAGCCGGCGTTGCCGGGCGGCGCGCCGCGGATGAAGAAGAACGGCAAGCCGCTCACGATCGGCGTCACGCCTGGCAGCGCCTCGACCGCGCGGAACGGGTCGCCGAACGCGCCCGGCAACCGTCGAACCTCCTCACGCGACAGCGCGACGCTGCGCGAGGGCTCTGGCTTGCGCCCGACCACGGTGAACTCGGTGGGCGGCGGCGGGGCTGCCGTCTCGACGGCAGCGTCCGTCGCCGGCTCGCTGGCGGCGGGGCTGACGACCGGCTGCTCCTGTTGGGCGCGCAGCACGTCGCTGGCGAGCAAGCACACGCCGGCCAAGCCATGGGCCACGAGTAAGCGCAGGCTCGAGTCAGAACCAGGCAAGGCATGGAGGCTAGACCAGGGCTGTGCTGGCCTCGTCGCCTCGACGCTTGCGCCGACGGCGACGAGAGAAAACTTGGCTGGCACTGGATCATCGATTCATTTCAGTCGCAGCACCGCTTTCGAGCTCCGTTTCAAGACGCAGCCACGAGCGCACACGAATCCCGCTCGAGGACCGTGCGCGACCACCACTTTGCGTCACGATCCAGCGGTCGTGTGGCGCGCTGAAATGTGGCTCACGGCCTGCCGGCCGACGGGAAAAATCCCGCAGATTGGCGGCAAATCCAGAGCAGAGTTGATACAGTCCCGCCCGCGATGAAAGTC
>JAEYOT010000854.1 GCA_023411445.1 Pseudomonadota bacterium | reverse complement strand
GTGATCGAGGTCGCCGCCAACGTGAACCCGCGTGCGCTCCTTCGTCGCGCCCGCCACCTGTACGTGGTCAGCTCCCAGCTCGGCTTCGAAGGCTTGCTGGCCGGCGTCCCGGTGACCTGCCTGGGCCAAGCGTTCTACGCCGGGTGGGGCCTGACGGACGACCGGCAAGCCTGCCCACGACGCACACGCCGCCTCTCTCTTCCCCAACTGGTGGCGGGGGCGCTGTTGCTCTACCCACGCTACCGACACCCCATCACCCTGGAGCCCGCCGAGCTCGAGCAGGTGATCGCACACTTGGCCCTGCAGCGCCGCATCTTTAGCGAAAACAGGCGGCACTTCGTCTGCTTCTCCATGAGCTACTGGAAGCGCCCGTTCGTGCGACGTTACCTGAGCGCGCCGGGCCACGTGGTCCGGTTCGCCCGCTCGCCCTCGGACTTGAAGGATGTTTCCGATCCGAAGAAACTGACCGCGGTGGTGTGGGCAAGCAAGAGGACCCCCGAGCTTAGCGCCTGGGCGGCCCACCACCAGGTGCCCGTCTGGCAGATGGAAGACGGCTTCCTGCGCTCAGCCGGGCTCGGCTCCGACCTGACCGCTCCAGGCTCCCTGGTTCTCGATCCCGACGGCATTTACTATGATCCCAGCCAGCCCAGCGCGCTCGAGAAGCTGCTGCAACAGGCAGAGTTCTCTCCGGCCGAGCTGGAGCGAGCGCGCGCCCTGCGCGAGCAGATCCTGAGCGCCAAGATCAGCAAGTACAACCTACCCGCCGCTGAGCCGTTGATGATGCACGCGGCGCCTGGCCAGCGCGTGTTGCTCGTCCCGGGTCAGGTTGCAGACGACGCTTCCATCCGCCTGGGCACGAGTGAGATCTCTAACAACTCCAGCTTGCTGCGCGCGGTGCGGCAGGGCAACCCGGACGCTTACATCGTCTACAAACCCCACCCTGACGTGCTCAGCGGTAACCGCAGCGGCAGCCTGGACGAGTCCGCCGAGGCCGCCTGTGATCTCGTCGTGGGTCAGGTTCCCATTGCGGCGTGCTTGGCCGCCGTGGATGAAGTACACACCATGACCTCACTCGTGGGTTTCGAGGCCCTACTACGCGGGCTACCCGTCGTCACCTACGGACAGCCATTCTACGCGGGCTGGGGCCTGACTCGCGACCACGCACCGCTCGCGCGTCGCACTCGGCGCTTGACCTTGGATGAGCTGGTGGCCGCGACGCTCTTGCGCTACCCACGCTACGTGAGCTGGTCGGCGGGCTGCTTCTGCAGCGCCGAGGACAAGGTGAGAGAGCTGGAGCAGAGCAGCGCCCGGCGCGCGTCGCGGCGGCTACCGCGCCTGCTCATCAAGTTGACCAGCTTGAGTCGCTCGGGGCTCGAGTGGTGGCGTGGTCGGGAGCTTCGTCGTGGGTGAGCTGAATGGGCGGCGCTTACTCCTGCTGCAGGGCCCAGCCGGCCCGTTCTTTGCGCGCGTGGCGCGGCAACTGCGCGCTGCCGGCGCCACCGTGTTGAAGGTGAACTTCAACGGCGGGGAAGACTTATATTTCCGCGGGCCAGGCGTGATCGCCTACCGTGGGACGCGCGAAGCCTGGCCAGACTTCTTTGCAGAGCTCGTCGTAGCCGAACACGTGAACTCAGTGCTGCTGTTCGGTGACTGCCGGCCGCTGCACCGCGCCGCGATCGCGCGGGCGCGCGAGCTCGGCGTCGAGGTGTTCGTGTTCGAGGAGGGCTACTTGCGCCCGGATTTCGTGACGCTCGAGCGCGGCGGCGTGAACGGGCACTCGAGCATGTCGCGCAACCCGGCTGACTACGCTGCGAGCTCGACCTACCAAGAGCCGCGCACGCGCCGCGTCGAGCACGCCTTCCTGAAGTCGGCCCTGCACACGATCTGCTACGCCAGCGCCACGCGCCTCCTGCGCGCGCGCTACCCACTGTACCGACACCACCGCGACATCCGTCCGCTGGCGCAGGCGAGGCTCTGGCTCCGCGGCACGCTCCGGCGCGTCGAGCACACGCTGCGCGATCGCGGCATCGCGGCACGCCTGCTCACGCCCGAGATGCCGCCGTTCTTCTTCGTGCCGCTGCAGGTGCACCTGGACTCTCAGCTCAGCCACTCGCCGTACAAGACGATCGACGAGTTCATCGAGGAGGTGGTGCAGACCTTCGCTGAGCACGCGCCCGCCGATCACCACCTGGTGCTCAAGCTGCACCCCATGGATCGCCCCTACAGCGACTACTCCGTGCTGATCGAGGATCTGAGGCTCCGCCTCGGTTTGGGCGAACGGCTGCACTTCGTGGACGTGATCAACCTACCGGGCACGTTGCGCGCGGCGCGCGGCACGATCGTGATCAACAGCACCGTGGGCCTGTCTTCGCTGCTGCACGGCACGCCGGTCAAATGCCTGGGCACGGCCGTGTACGACATGGCCGGCTTGACGCACCAGGGCCGCCTGGCGGAGTTCTTCCGCGCGCCGAGCCCGGTCGATCGCGAGCTGTTTCAGCGCTACCGCCGCTGGCTGCGCGAGCACAATCAGCTGAACGGCAGCGTGTGGAGCCGGCTGTTCGAGGATCCGTCGCGCCTCTTGAAATGATGGATGACTCGCTCAGCTCGGCACGCAGCGCAGGTAAAGCTGCAGCGCGGCGAGCTCGAGCAGATCTTCTCGCGTGAGGCCGGAGAGCCTCAAGCCGTCCAGCTCGATGCTGGTCGTCTCGTTCAGGTTCTTCCCTTCGAACACGCTGGCGAGCCGATTGTCCGGGTTGATGCGGATGTCCTCGACCTGAAAGCCGGTTTGATGGAGCATCTCCGTGGCGGTCTTGCGCGTGAAGAAGCGCACGTGCGTCACGTCCAGGATGCCAGCGCCCGCGTAGTCGAAATGACCTTTGCTGAGCTCGCTGAGCAGCTGCAAGTTTCTCACGTTGGGCAGTGAGACGTACAGCGCGCCGCCCGGCGCGAGCAGCGGACGGATGCGCTCGAGCGCTTGCCAAGGGTTATACAGGTGCTCGAGCACGTCAGCGGCGACGATCGCGTCGAAGCTGCCAGGCATGAGCCCTGCGCTCTGAAAATCGAGCTGCTCCAAGGTACCGACGTGCACGCGGTCGTAGGCCTCGGCGGCCAGCGCCGCCGCCTGCTCCAGCATCTCCACACCGATCACCACGCAGCCAGGGAAGCGTCGCTTCAGCCAGCGCCCGGTGCCGCCGCAGAAGCAGCCCAAATCCAGCACGCGCCTCGGCGCTGGCGACACCAGCTCGAGCAGGCCGCTCGGCGCGTAGCTCGGATCGAGCGTCTGGAGGTGACCGGCCTGCCCCAGCAGGTGCCAGGCGGGACGCCCTGATTGCAGGGACGTGGCGGGTTGCGCGGCGGGCGCAGCAGGCTCCGGCGTGGCTGCAGGCGTCACGGCGCGTGCGAGGTTCTGCGCCAAGGCTTCGAACTCGGCCGCTTCCTTGGCGGCGCCGAGCTTGTGCATCGCCTGGGCGGCGTGAGCGAACGGCATCTCGTAGCCCGGCGAAAGCTCCGCCGCCGCCATGAAGCGCTCCAGCGCCGGCCGGACCTGGCCTTCTTGCAGCAGCAGCGCGCCGAGCGACAGCAAGGCTTGCACGGAGCGTGGCTCCCGATTGAGCGCCGACGACAGCGCGCTGACGCTCTGCAGCGAGACGCCCAGCATCAGCTCGGGCAAGTACTGCTGCGGCTCGAGCCGCGCCGCCTGTTGCAGCAGCCCGGCGCCCCGCTCGCGCTCACCGCGCTGCAAGAGGACGATGCCGTCGTGCAGCTTCGTCTCGAACTCGGTGTGACCGAGCTGGCAGTAGCGCCCGCTCAGCTCGGCGCCTTCGAGCGCGGAGAGCTCAGCGAACAGCTCGCTCCCACCACCCTCGCTGCCGAGCAGCTCCCGGTAGAAAGCGCGCCGCTCCCCCACCCGCGCGGCGAGCAAGCGCTCGCTCGCGACGTAGCGGTGGGCGGCCTCGCGCACGCGCTCTTGCGTCTGCGGCGCAGCGACGAGGTGGCTCAGCACCTGCACGAGCTGCTCGGGTGAGTCGAAGAAGAACCCGGTTTGCCCGTCCTTCACGCTGGACAAGTACGGCGTCAGCCGCTGCACCACCGGCACCGCGCCGTAAGCCGCATACTCCAGGAACTTCACGTCTGAGCGCGCGCGGTTGAAGCCGGCGTCACGGTTGGGAGCGATGCCGATATCTAGCGTGGCGACGAAGCGATAGTAGTCTTCGATCGAGCCCACGGGCGTGAGCCGCTTGCGCTCGGCCGGTAGCGCGTCAAACAGCGCCCAGATGCGCTCGGAGCACATCAGGTGGAGCTCGACGCCTGGCGTTTCCTGCACGAATCGCGTCAAGGCGGGCGCGACCTCGGCCAGGTCCTCGTAGTGGCCCGCCGAGCCGCCCCAACCCACCTTGAGCCCCGCTCCCGTCCGTGGGCCAAGCGGCGGCAGCTCCACCAGCTGATTGAGAAACACGCGCCCGCGCGCGTTGAGCGAGCCGTACAGGCGCAGAAGCTCCGGCACGCTGTACTGAACAGCGTCCGCGCTGAGCGCCAAACGCCGGAAAAGGCGAATATTTTCCGGTTGAGCAAAGAAGCCCGCGAGCGGGTTGGACGGCTGGATCGCCTGCACGTCGTCGTTGATCTCGAACACGGTGACGCGGCCGGCGCGTTTGCGCTGCTGCAAGGTGGCGAGCAAGTCCACGCTGCAGACGCCGTTGATCACCAGCACATCCGCCAGCTCCAGCACGCGACCCAAGCGCCGGTGCGATTGGTCCAGGTTGAGCACGTACGTGTCCGGCAGCGCCGCCAGCGCGCGTCCGGGAGCGAACGTGCGGTAAAACCAGTCACCACCTCGGCTGCGATGCATGGCGTCAAGCTGGGCAATGAGCATGATCTGACTACGATACTCCAGCGCTCCGCCCGCTCCTAAAACATCGCGAATTGACGCGCTTTTACCTTGAATGACGGCAGGCTCGAGCCGCGCTCACGCAAGCTTCATGACGCGTCAGGCTATCGCTTGCTAGACGGCGGCGAGCTTTTGCCGGGCGCTTCATGGGGAAGGGCGAGCTCACTGCTAGCCATTGACGATCGTACCCTCGAGTGCACATAGCCCTGAACGTGGCACAATGAGGCCTCTGGCAGCGGGAATCTCGCTCGCTGCTGGCGTGTCTTTGTTCGTGGCTGCGACTTTCCGGTCATGGAGGCGCAATGGCGACTGATTCCAAGCAATGGTGGCGAGATCCGAGCGTGGGCTTGGATTTGATCCGAATCTATTTGGGAGTGGGGCTGATGGTGCGCGGCGCGCTCTTCATCGGCAACCCGGACGTGCTCGTCGAGTACTTGAAGCGCTCGGACGCTTGGTTCGTGCCGCTCGCGGCAGCGCAGTACGAGGTGGCGGCACACCTGTGCGGCGGCATCCTGCTCGCGCTGGGCCTGGGCACGCGCATCGCTGCCGCCGTACAGATGCCGCCGCTGCTCGGCGCGGTGCTGTTCGTGCACATCGGCGAGGGCCTGCTCACCGCCGGCCAGTCGCTGGAATTTGCGGCGCTGGTCTTGGCCATGCTCTCCGTGTTCGCGGTGTTCGGCGCCGGGCGGCTCTCGCTGGACGCGTGGATCACACGCAAGAACGTGGAGACGCAGTACGCGCTGGATCGGAGGCACACGCACGTGCACGACGACGAGCCGGAAGAAGCCGAGCAGGCGCACGCGCACTGAGCGGCTCAAGCTGCGGCGCTACATCGAAACCAGCTGCGACAAGCCGGTGCGGCCTTCGAGCACGGCGCCATCGGCTGTTGCAGCGAAGACCATGCCAAAGTCCGCGAAGATGCTGACGAACGGCGCGCGCCAGCTGCTGTCGCGCCAAACGCGGCGCAGCGAGCGGCTCCCCGAGTCCGAGAACCACAGCTCGCCCGCAGCGCCGGCCCACACCCGGCCCAGCACGTCCACGCTCACCGCGGAGAAGTCCGGGGCGCCCGGCAGCTGCTCGAGGTGCGCTTGGCCGGACTCCAGCCGCACCACGTGACCGCCCGCGCCGACCGAGACCGCGAGCGAGCGCTCGGCGCTGCTAAAGCAGGCGGTCATGGCACGAGACTGCGTGGTGGCGAGCGGAGTGAGCTCCCACTCGAGCGGGCTGTACAGGGCCGTGAGCCCCGTGCCCTCGGCGCTGCGACCGCACACCAAGAAGCGCTCCGGGCTCAGCTGCGTGATCCCGAGCAGGGACGAGGCCTCCGGCACCGGGAGCGGCTTGAGCCAGTGACCGCCGGCCGTCGCGCACAAGAGCGGCGGCGAGCCCGCGCGGCTGGCGATCATGGCGCTGATGTCCGCAAGGTCACCGCTAGCATCCAGCAGGGTGAGCGAGGGGTCGCCGCGCAGCGCGCGCGTGACTCCGCCGCGCGAGTACTCGATCACGCTGCCGCCTTCACCGCCTAGCAACCAGCGCCCAGGCCCCACCCGCGTGGAGAGCATCACCTTGCCCAAGCCACCCAAGGCTTGCGCTGGGATGTCGATCCATTTCGTACCGTCGAAGTACACCAGGCCGCGCGTGGCAGTGGCCAGGCAGTGCCCGTCCGCGTCCCAGCCAACCCGCGACAGCACCCAGTCGTGCCCGATCGGGTGGCGCACCGTGAAGCTCCAACCAGAAAGCGACGCCATCGGCCCTTCCGGCGCAGGCAGCGACACCGGTGTGCGGCGCGTCGGCGGACACGTCGAGAGCCAGGGAATGAGGCTGGCGGCGAGCGCTTTGGCGGATTGGGGCCGCCGCGTGGGATCCGGGGAGGTCGCCGCCGCCAAGGCTTCATCCAGGGCCGCGCACACGGCGGGTTCGTCGCGGAGCTCCGGCGCCAGGCCTTTGGCGCTCCGCAGCGAGCGACGCTCGGTGGTCGCCACCACGTCCCACAGGTTGCGGGAGCGGAGGTAAGGCTCGCCGGTGAGGATGAAGAAGGCGGTCGCCGCCACGGCGAAGATGTCCGTGTGAAAGCCGATCGAGCCGCGTGTCTCCGTGGCCTGCTCCGGCGCCATGTAGCCGGGTGTCCCGATCAAGACGGAGCCGAACGTGGACTGCACGCCGAGCGGGCGCGCGATGCCAAAATCCGAAATCTTGAACAGCTCGGACGTGCCGGAGCCGCAACACAGCACGTTGTTGGGGCTGAGGTCGCGGTGAATCACGCCCGCTTCGTGGATCTCGTGCAATCCCTCCGTGATGTGGGTGAGAGCGCGCACCGCGCGCTCCGGCTCGAAAGCGAAGCCTGACGCCGCCACGCAGCGCTGCACGCGATCTTCCAGCGTGGTACCGGCGGAGCCGCCATGGACGTACTCGAGCGCGAGCCACGGCAAGAGCAGCGCATCGCCGGGGTAGCCGCGAAACTCCAGGTTGCCGACGTCCAGCAACCGGACCACGAAGGGGCAGGGCGGCACGCGCTCGTTGAGCCGGCCGAGCGCCACCGACTCCTTCTGCACCACCATGCGCGCCGTGTCGCCGGCCTGGCGAATCACCTGCGGCAAGATCACCTTGAGCACGACCGGCGATGCGCCCTCGGGGGCGGTGCGCTCCGCGAAGTAAGCCGCAGCCGTGCCGCCCTCCGCCAGCTGGCGCTGGATCTTGAAAGAGACCCCGCGCTGGCTCTCAGAAGCTACCTCGAGCCCCAAGAAGGGGTCGGTGGGCCTCGGAGTGTTCATGCACCTCCGAACCTTACACCGCTGGCCGGAGGGCTGGGCGAAAACGCGAAGCCGCGCCCCGGGGAGCCGAATTTCTACCGCAGCGTCATCCGCCGAGCGTGCGCTGTGACTTGATCAGGTCGTAAACGGCGCCGAACGCCTCGCCGCGACCGAGCTGCAGTAAATGACCACCATAAAAGGAGCGCAGCGGGGCCCGCAGGTGGACGGCGAGCCGGCGCGCGTGGGCTGCCGGCGTGACGCGATCCGCCTTGGCGGCGATCACCAAGCACCTCTCACCGGGCACGAGCGCTGGTCGCGAGACGGGACTGACGCGACGATAGATGCTCTCCAAGAGCGCGTGCTGCTCGGCGGCCTCTTCCGGCAGCGGGCTCAGCGAGCCCTGCTCACGCGCGAAGTCGCTCAAGCTCGACAGCGGGATCACGGGCACGACGAAGTCCAGCCGTGGCTCGACGCTCGCGAGCAGCGCGGAGGTGTAACCACCCAAGCTCATGCCAACGACGCCGACGCGCGCGTGGCCGCGCCCTAGCAGGTAGCCGACCAAGCTCTGCAGATCGAACATGGCCTGGCGGAAGCCCTCCACGTTGACGCGCGGATCCGGACCGGGAAACTCGGGCACGCGGCTGCTGCCGAGGCGCGCACGCAAGCCGTGAAACGGCAGCGTGAACAGCACCACCTCGAAGCCTGCGCGATCGAACGCGGTGATCGGCCAGATGCGCTCCTCGAACGCGAACGGCCCTGCCATGTAGCCGTGAATCAAGATCACCGCGGGCCGACCGCTGCCGCGCACGAAGCTGCGCGCGACCGCGACCGAGTTCTCACGCACGCTCAGGTAACGGTCACGCACCTCCTCGTCCAGCGGCAGGTACTCGCTGTGCCACGACAAATCTTCAACGTAGCCGACGGAGGGGAGCGCGCGCACGCGTCGCTGCCCGGGGGCGATACGGCTGGCGGTCGCGAAGAAGCCGTCCAGCGGCGCGTCGCGGAAGCGCGCTTCCAAGC
>JAEYOT010000811.1 GCA_023411445.1 Pseudomonadota bacterium | reverse complement strand
GTGGTGCTGATCACGCGCAGCGACGAGCTGGCACTAGCGAAGTTGGAGCAAGTGCCTAGCAAGGCGAAGAAGCCGGCGGCAGGCGCGCTCGCGCCGGTGTCGCGCGGGCCGGCAGATTTCCTGTCCGTCGCGCGCGGACCGGGCGTGAGCGCGACGCACGCCTACTGGATCTCCAAGGGCAGGCTGCTGCGCCGCGCGCTCGACGGCGGTGAGCTCGAGGTGCTCGCCACCGACGCGCGAGACGGCACGCGCGTGGCGGTCGCGGGCAGCCCCGACGCCGTGGCCTACGTCACGCGCCCAGCGGAGAACGAGGATCCGCGCGCCAAGCTGCGCCTGCCGAGCGGCAAGATGCTGGATCTAGTGCCGGATGGCGCGGCGGCGAGCAGCGTGACGCTGAGCGCTGCAGGCGAGGACCTCATCGTCGGCTTCATCGACGGGCGGAGCGGCATGACGCCCGTGCACGCGCGCCGCTACCGCACGAAAGCGGGCGCGCTGGAGCCGGACGTGGTGGTCTGGGTGGCAGGCGCGACGCAAGGCATGACCGAGCTCGGCAGCGTGTCACACGCCGGGCAAACGTGGCTGCACCTGCCGGTCGAGCGCGACGCCAGCCGCTTCGGTTTGGTCAGCCTCGCGCTCGGCAGCGAGCCGAAGATGGATCCGCCGCTGCGCTGGCGCACCTACCCCAACGGCTTGGATCGCGCGCCGGTAGCCAGCGCGGTAGTGTGCGGCGTGCCGGCTGCCGCGTACGTGCGCCCCGCCAACCAGAAGCCCGGCGCGGAGCAGGAGCTGGTCCTCTCCGAGCTGACGCTGAACGATACGGCCAGCTCAGAGCCGCTCGCGACAGCGCGCGGCTTCGCCGATGTGTCGCTTTATCCGATCCCGGAAGGCGCCGTCCTGGCGTACGTCGCGGACCGGCGCACGTGGGCGCGCCTCGTGCGCTGCAAGTAAACCCTTCACGGCTGCGCCCCGTCCTAGTAAGTCAGCGCGCGATGCCCAAAGCGAAGCGCCAGCGAGCCAGCCAGAAGAAGTCGCGGTTTACCGCCAAGACGGCGGACAAGCATGTTCTCTATCAACTCTCCGTCCAAGCCCCGGAGACGGAAGTGGAGTTCTTGAACGATTGGTTCAAGGCCATCCGCGGCAAGAAGCCGCTGACCTTCCGCGAAGACTTCTGCGGCACTGCCATCTTGTGCGCCGCTTGGGTCAAGAGCTCTCCGCAGCGCACGGCCACGGGCCTGGACATCCACGGCCCCACCTTGCGCTGGGGCAAGCAGCACAACCTGGCGCCGCTCGGCGAAGCCGCCAGCCGCGTCACGCTGCTGCAGCAGGACGTACGCGCCAAGGTGAAGCAGAAGCACGACATCATCTGCGCCTTCAACTTCAGCTACTGGATCTTCAAGACGCGCGAGGACCTGCGCGCCTACTTCGCTACGGTCCGCAGCGGCCTCGCCAAGGGCGGCTTGTTCTTCTTGGACGCCTACGGCGGCTGGGAGTCACACCAGCCGATGCAGGAGCACCGCAAAATCAAGGAAGGCTTCACCTACGTCTGGGACCAGCACTCCTTCGACGCCATCACGCACGACGTGACCAACTACATCCACTTCGAGTTCAAGGACGGCACGAAGCTGAAGCGAGCGTTCCGCTACGACTGGCGCTTCTGGAGCATGCCGGAGCTGCAGGAGCTGCTGCGCGAGGCAGGTTTCTCCAAGGTCCACGTATACTGGGACATCAGCGAGGACGTGACCGAGGATCGCTACCGCCTGCGCACCCGCGCCCCCAACCAGCCTGGCTGGCTGGCCTATCTGGTGGCCGAGGGCTGAACCGTTTTCCGAGCTGGTGCGTCTGTTCCATGGGCTCCATGAAAAACCTCGCTGCGCTGGCCTCCGCCTTGCTCCTGCCGCTCGCCATCGCGTGCGGCAGAGCGCCGGCCGCCCCCGCCCCGGAATTCAGCTCCCCGGCGCCCGCCACGCCCGCGGAGGCTGAAGAGCCGACCAGCCTGGCCGCAGAAGAGGCGGCATCGGAGCCCACCACCCTGGCTGAAGCCGAAGCCCTGCTGGAGAAGGCGCGCGCGGATCTGGACCGCCTAGCGCTGAACGAGCCGGGCGCGCCTAGCCCGACGAGCGCTGGCGCGGCTCCCCCCGCAGCTGCCCCGCGGCAGGAGCGCGCCGCGGAGGACTCGGCAGACGCCGCTCCGACGGCGCAAAAGAAGGCAGCCAACGCCTGCGAGACTGCGTGCAAGGCTTTCTCGTCGCTGGAGCGCGCTAGCGAGGCGGTGTGCCGGCTCGACACGGACCCGAGCGCGAAGCGCTGCGAGCGCGCCAAGCAGATCCGTGAGGACGCCGCGCGGCGCGTCCTCGGCTGCAACTGCAGCCAATGAGATCTAACCTGGCTTGGTGAGCGCAGGCAGCGCGTACCTCGGCCGACTCGCCCCCAGCCCCACTGGGCTCCTCCACCTCGGCCACGCTCGGACGTTTCTGGTCGCGTGGTGGCGCGCGCGCCAACAGGGCGGCACCCTGCTGATGCGGCTGGAAGATCTGGACGGGCCCCGCCAAAAGCCGGAGCTGGCGGAAGCCGCCTTGCGTGATCTGGCCTGGCTGGGCCTGGATTGGGATGGCCCTGCCTACGTGCAGTCGAGCGGCCTCGACGCGCTGCAGGAGGCAGCGGACGACTTGTGCCGGCGCGGCCAGGCCTACGCTTGTGTGTGCTCACGCGGCGACGTTCGCGCCGCACAGAGCGCGCCGCAGCAAGGCGACGTCGAGCCGCGCTACCCGGGCACCTGTCGCGGCAAGTACCGCTCGCTCGAGGACGCTCGGGTTCGGACAGGCAAGCCGGCGGGGCTACGACTCCTGGTGCCGAGCGGCAACGTGGAAGTGAACGACGAGCTGCTCGGGAGACGCGCGTTCGACGTGCAGGCTACCGTCGGGGATTTCTTGATCGCCAAGCGCGACCACGCACCGGCCTATCAACTGGCGGTGGTGGTGGATGACGCGCGCCAAGGCGTGACGGAGGTGGTGCGGGGCGCGGACCTGCTCGAGAGCACGGCGCGACAGATCCTGCTGCAGCGCGCGCTGGGCCTGCCGAGCGTGCGCTACCTGCACGTGCCGCTCGTCACGGACGAAACCGGCCGGCGCCTAGCCAAACGCCACGACGACTTGAGCCTAGCCGAGCTGCGCGCCGGCGGTACGGATCCCCGAGCCGTGGTGGCGTGGGCAGCGCGGAGCTGCGGCGTGCCTTGCGGCGAGCGCGTGAGCGCGCGCGAAGCGCTGACCGAGCTCGACTTGTCCCACCTGCCGCTCGAGCCTGTGTCCCTCACGCCGAGCGTGATCGCCGAGCTGCGAGCCGCTCGCTAGGTCACGCGCTGTGCTACCGGCACCGCTACAGCAACGGGCGGCGCGTATCGAGCGACACGAGCATGGCTTCCGTGCTGCCGGGCGGCGCTAGCTCGCCCTCGTTCAGCACGAGCACCGAAAGCTGCCTGCTCTGCCCGTCGCGGCCCAGCACCGCGACCCGCACCGCTTGGTAAGGAGCCGGGTGCGGCACCGAAGAGACGGGAGCTGCTGGCGTCGGCACGAGCACGACCGCCGACGTGGGCGGGGCCGGCGGCACCTCCGCGATCTGCACGCCGCTCTGCAAGGCGTGACGAGCGAGCGAGGAGGCGGGTGAGTCCACGATGGTCTGCTCCGTGAAGTCGTCGTACGGAGTGAGGGCGGCGGCTTCATTGATGGGGCCGGGTGGCTCCGAAGCGACGCTGACCTCTGCGCGCAGATCCGCGGCCGCGCGCGCGAGCGACACCGCACGCAAGTCATCACCCGATGACTCGGCGTTCTCGGCGGCGCGCTGGATCCAACGCACGGACTCGAGCCCTTGGCCCTTGGCCCACAGCGCCCGCGCCGTCTCCAAGGCGAGCGCGACTTCAGCAGGGTCACCCTCCTGGGCGCGAGGCAAGTTCGTGGACAGGTCCGCCATCGGGAGGGGCATTGTGACCGTCCGCCGTCCGCCTTCCAAGCGCGAATTTTTCAGCGCACGTCGCCCATGCGCCGCGAAAGCAGGGGCGAAACGGCGCACATCAGCGCGCCGGTAACCAGCGCCGTCAGCGCGATACCCCCGAACACGGAGCCGTAGACCATGACCGTGGCCGGCGCCGCCAGCGCTTCGCCCCCGTCCTCCGCGCCCTGGACGTTCGTCAGCTGGGCGATCCAGGCGGCCACGTAGTGCGCCTCCGCGGACGCCAGGAACCACACGCCCATCATGACGCCGACGATGCGCCCTGGAGCAAGCTTGGTGATCATCGACAGCCCTACGGGCGACACGCAAAGCTCGCCCGTGGTGTGCAGGAGGATGCCGAGCATGAGCCAGACCAGCGGCACCACGCCGGTCTCTCGCGCGCTGCTGGCGCCGAGCCACATGGCGCCAAAGCCGAGCCCCAGCTGGATCACCCCGAGCCCGAACTTGAGCGGCGTCGTTGGCTCTTTCGGGCCGAGCTTTCGCCACAGCCAGATGAACAGCGGCGCGCACAAGAGCACGTACAGCGGGTTCAGCGAGGCGAACACCGAGGCCGGGATATCCACCCCCAGCACGACGCGATCCACGTTGCGCTCCGTGAAGAGAGTCATGGAGCTGCCCGCTTGCTCGAAGAACGCGAAGAACACCGCGGAGAAGAGGGTCAGCACGATGGCGACGACGAGCGGCCCGCGCTCCGCGCGGCTGGCGCGAAACACGACGAACCAGGCCAGCCCGATCAGCGTCGCCACGCCCACCACCGCCAGGCCCTTGCCCAGCCAGCTGCCCGCCTGCACCAGCACGAACGCGACCGCCACAGCCGCGAAGGCGCCGAGGTACACCAAGTGCTCGCGTGTCAGCCCACCCAATAGCGGCTGCCGCAGCTTCACCGGATCGGGCGGATCCGCCGCGCCCTCATACGCTCTGCGGCCGAGCAGGAAGCCCGCAAGGCCGATCAGCATGCCAACGCCAGCCAAGCCGAAGCCCAAGTGCCAGGCCACCTTTTGCCCGAGCCAGCCGCACACCCCGGCCACGAGCGCGCCCAGGTTGATCCCCATGTAAAAGATGTAAAAGGCCCGGTCCCTCCGCGCGTCCTTGTCCGGATAGACGCGCCCCACGATGGTGGAGATGTTGGGCTTGAAGAAGCCGTTGCCGCAGATCAAAAACGCGATGCCCCAAAAGAACAGGGACTCGAACGCGAGCGCGAAGTGGCCGAGCGCCATCAGCACGCCACCCAGCACGACCGCGCGCTGCGCGCCCAGCACCTTGTCCGAGAGCATGCCGCCGATCAGCGGCGTGCTGTACACCAGCGCGGCGTAGGCGCCGTAAATCTGGTAGGCGTGGTCGTCGCTGTAGCGCAGCTGGCTCGTCATGTAGATGATGAGCAGCGCGCGCATCCCGTAGAAGCTGAAGCGCTCCCACGTCTCCGCGAAGAACAAGACTCGCAGCGCCTGGGACTGTCTCGATGACTCCACGGGCTTGCCACGAAAGCATGGAGCCCTAGCGCAGGGAAAGGCCGAAGCTAGGCTACGGGCTGGTCTCGGGGTCCGGCGCTACGGGCCGCCGCACACCGCCGCGCGCCAGGTGATCCGTGAGAGATGCGATGCGCGCGATGTCCTCGAGCCCGAGCACGCCGAGCGCGCCTTCCTCCGACCGCACCACCACCGGGACGCCGCCATTTTCCTGCAACAAGCGGCGCACCTCCGACAAGGGCAAATCCGGAGCCACGCTCGGAGGCTCCCGCCGAGTGATGGCGGCCAAGGGCGCGTTCAGCCCGACCCTGCCAGCCAGCGCGATCAGGTCGTCGCGCGAGAGCGTGCCGAGCGGCTCGGTGCCGTGGGTTACCAAGAAATGGGCCTGGGGCGAGCGCAGCGTTTGGTCCACGGCCGCGCCCACGCTATCGCCGGGCGCGAACGTGACGGCCTGCGGATCGCACACCTCGCCCGCCTTCAAGTCGGCGAGCAGCTCGTTCGTGCGCGCCGTGGCGCGCTCTTGCCCGGCGCCCATGAACACCAAAATGGCGATGAACACGAGCAGCGGGTTACTGGAGAAACCGTAGATCGCGAGCGCCACCGCGAGCACCTGCGCCAAAGCGGCCGCGATGTTGGTGGCCCGCACTTGCCCGAGGAAGATGCTGAGCGACGCGCGCAGCACGCGCCCGCCGTCCATCGGCAAGGCCGGGATCATGTTGAACAAGGCCAAGATCACGTTGCCGTGCATGAGCAAGAGCAGCAAGTGGCGCGGCTCCGGGCGCGCCATGGCGTTGTTGTAGAACTCGTCGCTGTCGAACAAGAGCAGCGGCGACACCTGTAGCCCCAGCGCCAAGGCGCCGGCGATGAGCACGTTCACCAGCGGTCCGGCCACCGCGATCAAGAGCTCGTGCAGCGGCTTCTTGGGCTCCGACAAGAGCCGCGCCACGCCGCCGATCGGCAGCAGCACGATCTCGCGCACCCCCACACCAAAGCGCTGCGCCACCAAGCTGTGCCCCAGCTCGTGCAGCACCACGCAGCCGAACAGGCACACCACGGCCAGCGCGCCGTACCAAGCGCCGCGCGAGCCATGCAGCTGGCCCAGCTGGGAAGCGCCCAGCACGATCAGCAGGGCGAATGTGAAATGGACTCGGATGTCGATGCCGGAGACGCTGCCGAGTCGGAGTGACCAACGCACCGTCCAAGCATAGGCCGCTAGGCGCGGGCCGGCTCGGTTGGTTTACACCGTGCGTCCGCTGGAGATGACGCCCTCCCCGGCGACAGAACCAGTGCCCGTAACATCCCGTCAGCAGTCACGTAACATTCCGTCAGAAATCCGATGACGGGAACGTTTCGGGCTCGCACCCTCTGTTTCACAAATGAAACCCGGCCTCCGGGCACCTCCTTGTAAGTCGCTGACAGGTAAGGTCATTCGGCTTGGCACGAACCGTGCTCTTAAGAC
>JAEYOT010000740.1 GCA_023411445.1 Pseudomonadota bacterium | reverse complement strand
GCGCTGGCTCGGCCGGCCGAGGGGGCGCCGGCTCGCGCTCTCGGGGCAGCAGCGAGAGGTTTGCCGGCTCGTTCGGGCCTGCTGGCGCGGCGACCGCCGAGGGCGCCTTGGCCGGCGCTTCTTGGGCGCACGCGCCGACCTCCAACAGCCACACGGCGGCTGCGACGAGGCTCAGGCTCCTCGGCATAGCTACCGCTTCTAGCGGATTTTGGTGAGCGGCGAAAGCGGTCGCCTCGCGCTAAGGTGCGCGCCCGATGTCGGTGCAGAATTTTACGCCCACGAGCGAGCCCGGCGCGCCGCGCGTGCGGCTCACGCGCGCGGGCGTGCTCTTGGGCGAGCGTGAGGTGCCGTTGCTGTCGGGCTCCGTGCACTACTTTCGCCTCGAGCCCGCGAGCTGGCGCCGAGCCCTGCAAGCGGTTCGCGACATGGGCTGCACCCTGATCGACGTCTACGTGCCTTGGAGCGTCCATGAACGGGCCGATGGGACGCTCGACTTCGGCGAAGAAAACCCGGCGCTGGACGTGAAGGCGTTCCTCGGCTTGGCGCACGAGCTTGGTCTGTACGCGCTCTTGCGGCCCGGGCCTCACATCAACGCTGAGCTCAGCGGCTTCGGACTACCGGAGCGCGTGCTGTGGGACGAGGCCTGTCAAGCGCGCTCTGCCGGCGGCGAGCCGGTGATCTTGCCCATGCCGCCACAAGCCTTTCCCGTGCCGAGCTACGCCAGCCGCGCGCTGCTCGATCAGGCTTGCGCGTGGCTGCGGCGAGTGGCGAGCGAGCTGGGCGCGCTCGCTTGGCCAAACGGACCAATCGTGCTCTGCCAGATCGACAACGAAGGCGCGCTGTACTTCCGCGACGGCGTCTACGATCAAGACTATCACCCCGACTCAATCGCCCGCTACCAGGCGGCGCTGAAGGCCCGCTATGGCACGCCGGAGCGCCTCTCGGAAGCGTATGGTGTCTCGCTGGATAGCTTCGAGGTGACGCCGCCCGCGCGCTTCGACGCCGAAGACAACCGTGGACTTTGCCGCCACCTCGACTGGGCAGAGCACCAAGAAGCCCTGATCGCCGACGCCTTCGCCGAGTTTCGCGCGGCGCTGTCGCACGCGGGCCTCGAGCGCGTGCCCACCTGCCACAACCTGCCGATGGGAGAGAGCGGCACGCCCCTCGATCCCGCGCGGCTGGGCAGGGTCGTCGAGTGTCTGGGCATGGACTATTACCACGTGGCGGCCGACACCTCCGCGGACGCGATCCTGCGCCGCACCAGCGAGGTGACGACGCGCGCGGACGCCTTCGGCTACCCCGCGTTCGCGATCGAGCTCGCCGCCGGCTTCCCGCCGTTCTTTCCGCCGCTCACCGAGCAAGACAACCGCTTCGCGGCGCTGTCGTGCTTGGCGGCCGGCATCCGCGGCTACAACCTGTACATGGCGGTCGAGCGCGACCGCTGGATCGGCGCGCCCATCGATCGCTACGGCGCCAAGCGCCCCTCGTTCGAGCTCTGGCGACAGCTGAGCGAAGCCGTCACGCGGACCGAGCTGTATCGTTTGTCGCGCGCGGCAGACGTGTGCGTGATCGTGCCGCGCAGCTTGCACCGCTTGGAGCGTCTGCTCCACGCCTTCGGCCCAGTCAGCGCCGCCGCGTTCGACGTGATGGGCCTCTCGGCTTACGACTCGTGTCGGGAGCAAGGGCCATTTTCCAGCACGCTCTTCGAGAGCGTGCGCTTCCTCCGCAGCTTGCTCACGGAGCTGACCGAGCGCGGCGTGGCCTATCGCCTCGCGGCGAACGACGCGGCGGCGCACGCCATCAGCCAGTCGCGCGTCGTGTTCGCGGTCGCAGGGGTCGGGCTGGAGCCGGAGCTGTGGGAAGCGCTGCGTGACGCAGCGCGACGCAGCGTGCCGGTGCTGGTCGGGCCGCGACTCCCCAGCACTAGCCCATCGGGCTTGGAGGCGCTGGCTGCCCCTCCCGAAGAGCTGCAGCTACTGTGCGAGGCAGATCTCGCCGAGCGGCTGAGCTCGCTCGCACCGCTGCGTGATGTGTTTCGGCTCGACGCAGGCGCGGGCATTCGCACCAGCTTGTTTCAGGACCGAAACGCCGCGCCGCGTGTGCTGTTCCTGACCAACACGACGGGTGAGCCTCGGCTCGCGCGGCTGAGCGCGCCGCAGCTCGGCTCCGCGGTAGACGCGCTCGACGGGGACGTCTTCCGTGCTACGGTCGGCGCGCTCGAAGTTCCGCTCGCGCCCCACAGCGTGAGAATGCTCGAGCTGACTTAGTCGCTCCTCTCTTCTCACCATGTTGCTCGAAATCAATCCGGACAACCCCGAGCCGCGCAAGATCAAGCGCGCGGTGGAGGCGCTCGAAGCGGGCGAGGTCATCGCCTACCCTACCGACACCGTTTACGGCCTGGGCTGCGATCTGTTCAACAAGAAGGCGATCGATCGCCTGTACCAGATCAAGGGCATCGACCGCTCGCAGATGCTCGCCTTCGTGTGTCAAAACTTGGGTGAGGTGGCGCGCTACGCCGTGATGCACGACAGCGTGTACCGCGTGCTCAAGCAGTACTTGCCGGGCCCCTACTGCTTCATCTTGGAAGCGACGCGGGAGGTACCGCGCATCATCCAGACTCCGCGCAAGACCGTAGGCGTGCGCATCCCCAAGCACCCCGTGGCGCTGGCGCTCGCCGCCGAGCTGGGCCGCCCGATCATCTCCAGCACCGCAGCTCGCCACGGGGAGACACCTGACCCCGATCCGCGCGAGGTGGATCTGACCTTCCCCGGCCTCGCGCTCGTGCTCGACGCGGGCGCCGGCGGCACGGTGCCGACCAGCGTCGTGGATCTGAGCGGTCCCAAGCCGCACGTGGTCCGGGCCGGCGCGGGGGACGTCAGCCCGTTCGAGGGCTGAAGCGCCCCTGAGGCCCCCTACGATTGTGTTTCGGGGCCGAAGCGCACTACACTGCGCCCCGTAATCATGACGTTCGTCGTTACCGACAATTGCCAACGCTGCCGCTTCACTGACTGCGTCGCCGTCTGCCCGGTGGATTGCTTCCACGGCGACGACGAGATGCTCTACATCGATCCGAACGAGTGCATCGATTGCGGCGCGTGCGTCCCCGAGTGTCCGGTCGAAGCCATCTTCGACGAGACGCAGGTGCCGGACGACAAGAAGGAGTGGATCGCGGTGAACGCCGAGAAGGCCGCTGGCCTGCCCGTCATCAACGCCAAGCAAGATCCGTATCCCGGCGCCGAAGAGCGCAAAGAGAAGCTGGGCTTCTGAGCCTTGCTCGTCATCTTCGACTGCGATGGTGTGCTCGTGGACAGCGAGCCCATCGCAGCGCGGCTCACGGCCGAGTCAGTCTCGGAGCTCGGCTGGGAGATGAGCCCGGAGCAAGCCAAGGCCGAGTTCTTGGGTGACACGTTCGGCAACATCATTCGCCGCGTAGAGGAGCGGCTCGGCCATTCCGTGCCCGCAGACTGGCCGGCGCGCAGCCAAGCGCAGCTCTGGGCGGCGTTCGAGCGCGAGCTGAAGCCGGTGCCGGGCGTCCAGACCGCGCTTCAGACCTTGGCCGCCGCCAACGTGACCTTGGCCGTCGGCTCCCAGGGCTCGCACGACAAGATGCAGCTCACGCTGGGCGTGACCGGCCTGTTGCCGTTCTTCGAAGGCCGCATCTTCTCGGCCACGCAAGTGGCGCACCCCAAGCCGGCGCCCGACCTGTTCCTGCTCGCCGCCCGCAGCCTGGGCTTTGAGCCCGAGCAATGCGTGGTGGTGGAGGACAGCACGCGCGGCGTGAAGGCCGCGCTGGCTGCTGGCATGCGCGTGCTCGGCTTCACCGCGTCAGTCGGCCGCGAGGCGATCGAAGCCGCCGGCGCGGAGGCGATCGACGACCTCGCGGAAGTGCCGCGCCGGCTCGGCTTCTAACCGCCGCTACTTCAGATCGAGCTGCGCGCGCGACTGAAGCTGCAGCATGGGTCGCTGTCTGGCGTCGGCGGCGCCAAGCTGCGCGGCGAGCACGGAGCTCATCTGCCCCTTGGTGGGCAGTAGCGCGCCGAGCGGGAGCTCCACCGTTCCCTCGGACGTGGCCTGAAACTCCGCCAGGTTGCGGTCGATGTCGGGCGGCAAGCCCGGAAAATCGAAGCTGCGCGAGGCCGCGTAGCGCTTGGTGCTCACGTCCAGCGTCGCGCTCTCAGCGGTCACTTGCTTGACCTTCACCAGCCGGTACGACACGAGATCCAGCCCCATCAGCTCGTCGCGGCTGGTGACCATGAAATACGCACCCGCGCCGAGCGGCTTGTCCGGATACGGGATGGTGACGAGCGCGAGCGCGTCGGAGAGAGAGCGCACCACATCGCGGAACTCCTCTGGCGCGGTCTTCGGCACGTCGAAGCGGTAGCCAGCGCCAGCTCCACCCGGCAGGATGCTGTACTCGAGCTTGCTACCCTTGAGCTTCGCCAGCTGTGCGTCCAAGTCCTTCGGCACGTTGGGCGCGTCGATCTTGGCGCCCTGCACTCGCACGCTCACCGGCAGCGACACCGGCTTGTCCGCGCCGCCTTCCACCTTCTTCGGCTCGATCGCCACATCCAGCAGCACCGGGATGGCGCCCTGACGCGGATCGGCCTGGAGCGCGATCTGGACGGTACCGCTCAGCTTGGACGGAGACTTCCCGGGGCCGAGCAGCACGCGAGGCTCCGAGCCCTCACTACCGAGCGTGATCTTGGGCAAGCTGCCTTTGGGGGCTTCCTTGTCGGCTTCGCCGGGTGCAAACACGCCGTCAGGCGGCGGGCCGCCAGCAGCTTGTCCGCCGCCAGCGTCCTTGGCGCTGGGCGCTCCGGGCGACGCCGATGCAGCGGCGACCGCCTGTGCCAGGCTGGGGTCGAGCCCGGCTGCTTTGGCCGCAGCCGCGTCGGCCGACTCCGTTTCAGAGGCCTTGGTGTCTTCCTTGGGCTCCGATTTCTCACACCCTACGAGGGCCAGCAGGACCAACCAGGAGAACGATGAAACGCGCATAACGGTGCCGCTTATAGCAGGGGGACGCCGGAGCCTGGCATCTCCGCGCTGCCACGGCCGCCGAGGCCATGTTCCATATTTACAGCAAATTTCCTCCCACACCACATCGCAAGCTTGATTGCGAACCCGGTGAACCGCTCGAGGTGCCTGGCGGTTCATACCTCTGACGATGGCTCGCGCGCTCTCACTCTTCCTCGCCCTGGCCGCCTGTGGCTGCACGGGAGAGCTGCTCGGCGGCGCTGATGATGGCCCGATGGCCAGCGCTGGCAGCGCTGGAAACGGCGCAGGCGGCAACGTCGCCAGCGGCGGCAGCAGCGGCAGCGACAACAGCGCGCCCTCGTTCACGTGCGACGAGTCCGCGCGACCGCCGGTCATGCCGCTGCGGCGCCTGACCATGGCGCAGTATCAGCGCTCCATCGCGGACTTCGTGGAGCACGCGCTCGGTTCCAGTCAGGAGGCTGAGCAGGTGCTGGAGTCGGTACGGGCGCCGCTGGAGCGCGTCCCGCTCGATCGACGCGAGCCGACTTCGGAGGATTTGCACGGCAGCTACCGGCGCCTCGATCAATCCCTGCAGCAGCTCCACGTAGACGCCTTCTACGACGTCAGCGTGGCGCTCGGAGCGGCGCTGACCCGGGGGGAGCGCTTGCGGGAGGTGGTCGGCGACTGCGCCGACGACGAGGACACGGACAACGACGCGACTTGCCTGCGGCAGGCGATCGAGCGGCTGGGTGAGCGCGCCCTACGCCGCCCGCTCGATGAGGAAGAGCTCGCCTTCTACGAGGAGGTGTACGGCGACGACAAGACCGCAAACGCTGCGGCCTACGCTGACGTGATCGCCGTCATGCTGAGCTCGCCGCAGTTCGTGTACTTCACCGAGCACGGTGAGCGTGAGCTCGCTGATAAGCCGGGCGTGTACGAGCTATCCAGCTACGAGCTGGCTTCGCGCTTGTCCTATCAGCTGTGGCAGACGTCGCCCGACCAAGAGCTGTACGACCGCGCCGCCGACGGCTCGCTGCTCGAGGCCGACGTCTACCGCGAGCAGGTTCAGCGCCTGCTGGCGGATCCCCGCGCGCGAGGCGCGCTCGACGAGTTCTTCGCCGACTGGACCAAGGCCGAGGATCTGCCCGCGCTGGACGCGAAGAACGCCGACCCGGTGTTCGCAGCGTTCGCAGGCGAGGACCTGCCCAGCGCGGAGCTGCGCCAAGCGATGATCGACGACGTGCTGGGCTTGCTCGGCTACTACACCTGGCAAGAGCCCTCGAGCCTCTCCACGCTGCTGCAAACCCAGCACTCCTTCGCTCGCAGCCGAGAGCTCGCCAAGCTGTACGGCGTGCCCGTGTGGGATGGCGCGAGCGAGCCTCCCGAGCTACCGCCAGGCCAGCGCCCCGGGCTGCTCACCCGCGCGTTGTTCCTCGCGACCGGTTCGCCCAACACGCGTCCGATCATGAAGGGGCTGTTCATCCGCAAGCACATCCTGTGCGACGCGATCCCACCACCTCCGCCCGGAGCGAACGCGAAGCCGCCCGAGCTGGAACCCGGCATGACCACGCGCGAGACGGTGGAGGCGCTCACCGAGACGCCCGGCACCGTCTGCGCAGGTTGCCACCGCACGCTGCTGAACCCTCTCGGCTTCGCCACCGAGGGCTTCGACGCACTGGGGCGTTACCGCAGCGAGCAGCGCTTCTTCGACGCGGAGGGCAACGAGATCGGCAGCAAGCCCGTGAGCACGCTCACCAAGCCTCACGTGCTGGCGTCATCCGACGCGAGCGCCGCCGGCCCAGCCGAGCTCATGGAGCAGATCGCGGCTAGCGGCAAGGCCGAGGCCTGCTTGTCCCGCAACTTCTTCCGCTACACCTTCGCGCGCTGGGAAGACACGGCGGTGGACGGCTGCGCGCTGGAGCGCATGCGCCAGGTGCTCGCCGAAGGCGGCAGCGTCGTGGATCTCGTCGTAGCCGCGACCGAAGCGGAGAGCTTTCGCCAGCGAGCGTTCGAATGAAGGAGCAAGCCTGATGCCGCGGCAAATCATCGACATCACGCGCCGGCAAGTGTTGGTGGGGCTCGGGGGCGTCACCTTGGCGCTGCCGGTGCTGCCGTCGCTCTTGACCAAGTCCGCCTACGGGCAAGATCCGATCTACACCCGCAAACCTCGCCTGTACTGGCTGTGTACCGATCACGGCGCGGCGTTCGAGAGCAGCATGTTCCCGGACAGCAGCATGCTGACGACCAAGCGAGAGCTGCTGCCCGGTCACGAGATCGCGAGCGGCGCGTTGACCAGTCGGCTCGAGGGTGACCGGCGCGTCGTCTCCCCCATTTTGTCGGGTGACTCCAGCCGCTTCGGCGAGCAACTGGTGAGCAAGATGAACGTGCTCCACGGCTTGGACGTGCCGTTCTACATCGCCCACAACACCGGCCTCCACCTCGGCAACTACGCGCGTAACGACGGCAACGGGCAGGACGGCAAGGACGTGCAGAGCTCGCCGCGGCCGACCATCGACCAGCTCTTGGCCTGGTCGCCCTCGTTTTACCCGGATCTGTCGAGCACGCGCGAGCGCAGTATGCTCATGAGCTCGCGCCCGGTGTCCTGGAACTACTCGGATCCGGAGGCTCAGAGCGGTACCATCGACAACGTGCGCGGCTACGACAGCTCGCGCGCCCTGTTCGACAAGATCTTCGTGCCGGAGGACAGCGGACCTGCGCCGCGCGCGCCCGTCGTCGATAAGGTGCTGGAGAGCTACAAGCGACTGCGCGACGGCAACCGCCGGCTGTCTGTGGCGGATCGGCGGCGGCTCGACGATCACATTGCGCGCATCGCCGAGCTGGAGCGCAAGCTGGGCGCCAAGGCGAGCTGCGGTGACGTGCAAGCACCGACGGACGACGCGCGTAGCCACCGCGGCAACACGCCGGAGGACGCGGCCGCCTACGGTCAGCTGTGGAACGAGGTCGTCACCGCGGCCTTCATCTGCGGTACCAGCCGCATCGGCGTGCTCGGCTACGGCCAAACGGATCGCTTCGTGGCGTACGGCGGCGACTGGCACCAGGAGGTGGCTCACCAGTGGCAGCTGCCCGAGCCCCAAGCGCTGATCGAGCAGAGCTACCAGCGCATCTTCGAGGGAGTGTTCTTGGACCTGGCGGCGCGCCTGGACGAAGAAGAGGCCCCCGGCATGACCTACCTGGACAACTCGCTCTTGGTGTGGAGCCAGGAGAGCGGCATGTCCACGCACGACTCGGTGTCGATCCCGGTCATCACCTTCGGCAGCGCCGCCGGCTTCTTCAAGACAGGCCTTCTGGCGGACTACCGCCGCGTCGGCAACCCGAGCTCGCTGTACGATCCCGAGGCGGGGGGCAAGCAGTATCTCGGCGTGCTCTATAGTCAGTTCCTCGCCACGGTGCTGCAGGCGATGGGCATGCAGCCCAGCGAGTTCGAGCGCTGGGATCACAAGGGCTACGGCGTGCCGTTCATCTCCAAGGAGTCTTGGACGCCCCCCTACGCCAAACACTACGGGGACACGTCCTCCCGCTACTTCCAAATGGCGAGCGACATTCTGCCCTTCTTGAAGGCCTGAGCGGTCCTGCTATAGCGGGCGCGGTCATGACCGATCGCCCAGCTGCTCCGGCTCCCAAAGTCGAGTTCATCGCGCTGGTGGCGCTGACGACGTCGCTCGTCGCCATGTCGATCGACACCATGCTGCCCGCCCTCGGCAACATGGCCCGCGAGCTGGGCGCGGCCAGCGACAACGATCGACAGCTGGTGCTGAGCATGTTCTTCGCCGGGCTGTCCGTCGGGCAGCTGGTGAGCGGGCCGGCGTCAGACAGCACGGGGCGCCGCGCGACGCTGTTCGTCGGCATCGGCGCGTTCGTTCTAGGCAACTTGATTTGCGCGCTCACGAGCAGCTTCGGCTGGTTGTTGTTCGGTCGCGCGCTCTCGGGCTTCGGTGCGGCAGGCCCGCGCATCGTCTCTATCGCGCTGGTGCGCGACGTGTACGCCGGGCGCGGCATGGCCAAGGTGATGTCGTTCGTCTCCACCGTGTTCATTTTGGTGCCGGTACTGGCTCCCAGCATCGGCCAGGGCGTGCTGGCGGTAGCGAGCTGGCGCGCCATCTTCTATGCCCTGGTCGCCATGGCGGCGCTGAACGTGCTCTGGTTCGCGCTGCGTCAACCGGAGACGCTGCCGCCCGAGCGGCGCAGACCCTTCGCGCTGCGCACCATCGGCAGCGGAGTGGTCGAGACGTTCAAGAGCCGCATCACGCTGGGCTACATGCTGGCCACCGGCGCGACCTTCGGCGCCTTCATCAACTACCTGTCCACGGCGCAGCAGATTTTTCAGGAGCAGTATGGCCTCGGCCAGCTGTTCCCCGTGTTCTTCGGGATATTGGCCAGCTCCATCGGCATCGCCAGCTTCGTCAACGCCAAGCTGGTGATGCGCTTCGGCATGCGGCGCCTGAGCCGCGTCGCGCTGGCCAGCAGCGCCACGCTCTCGCTCGCTGCGCTGGGGGCGGCCGCAGCCTGGCATGGCCATCCGCCGCTCCTGGCGCTGATGAGCTACCTGTTTGTCTGCTTCTTCTTCAACGGCATCCTGTTCGGCAACTTCAACGCGCGGGCCATGGAGCCCATGGGCCACATCGCCGGCATCGCCGCCGCGGTCACCGGCTCAGTCAGCAACCTGGTCGCGCTCGCCATCGGCACACCGTTCGGCCTCCTCTACGACGGCTCGATCCTTCCCCTGGTCGGCTGCTTTACGACGTGCGCCTTGCTGGCGCTCGTGCTCACCGAGTGGGCTGAGCGCACGGCCAACAAGGAGCCCGCGCTCTCGAGCCCGGCTTGAAGACACGCAGGGCTCAGATGCCCCCGCCGCCTTCGAAGGCCTCGCTGCGCGCCTGCGCTTGCGTCACGCGGCTGTGCGGCGGCACGCTGCGCGTCAGCCACACGTTGCCGCCGATGCTGGAGCCAGCGCCGATGCGAATGCGCCCGAGCACCGTGGCGCCAGCGTAGATCACCACGTCATCCTCCACGATCGGGTGACGCGCGACGCCCTTGCTGGGGTGACCGTCTTCATCCAGCGGGAAGCTCTTCGCGCCCAGGGTGACGCCCTGATACAGCCTCACGCGCTCCCCGATGCGCGTCGTCTCGCCGATCACGACGCCCGTGCCGTGGTCGATGAAGAAGCTCCCGCCGATCTCGGCGCCGGGGTGGATGTCCACACCCGTGTCCACGTGCGCGATCTCGGACAGGATGCGCGGGATCAGCGGCACCTCCAAGCGGTACAGCTCGTGAGCCAAGCGGTGGTGCGTGATGGCCGTGATGCCGGGATAGCAGAACACCGCCTCGTCGATGCTGGTGGCAGCGGGGTCGCCTTCGAAAGCGGCGCGTGCGTCGCTCTCCAGCAGCGCGCGCACTCTGGGCAGGCTGGAGGCGAACGCCCGCACGATCTCGGTGGCGTGCCCGTGTCGCGGCGCCGAGTCGTCGGCGTAGGTCAAGGCGCGCCGCACCTGCTCCACGAGCGCTAGCAGCGTGGCGTCCAGGGTGTGGCCGACGAAATACTCCAGGCCCTCGTCGGTCAGATCCGACGGGCCAAAATGCGCGGGAAAGAGCACCGCGCGCAAGCGGCCGGCGATCGCCACCAGCGCGTCGTGCGACGGCAGCTCTCGCCGGCCGAGCAGCGTCTTGCCGCTGGCCAGGCGGGTGCTGGCGGCGCGCAGCTCCTTCACGATCGGGCTGAGATCCCAGCCCACGCTCAAGCCGGGAGGAAGGCTGGAGTCGCGCGAGAACGTCAGCTTGTCGTTCACGATGCCAGCTCCTGCTCCGCATCGAACAGCGCCGTGGTCAGGTAGCGTTCGCCCGAGTCCGGCAAGACGCAGACGATGGTCTTGCCGCGGTGCTCGGGGCGCTTGGCCAGCCGCACGGCGACGGCCGCCGCAGCGCCACCGGAGATGCCGGACAGGATGCCTTCCTCACGCGTCAGTCGCCGTGCAAATTCGATGGCTTCGTCGTCGCGCACCTGTTCGATCGCGTCGACGAGTGAGAGATCCAGCACGTCGGGCACGAAGCCGGAGCCGATGCCCTGGATCTTGTGCGCGCCTGGGCGCAGGCGCTGCCCTGCTCGGTGCTGCGACAACACCGGACTGCCCGCAGGCTCCACCGCGACCGTGACGATGGGCTTGCCGCGCGTGCGCTTCAGGTAGCGGGAAACGCCGGTGATCGTGCCGCCCGTGCCGACGCCGCACACCAGCACGTCGACCGCGCCGTTCGTGTCACGCCAAATCTCCGGCCCGGTGGTGCGCTCGTGCGCCGCGGGGTTGGCTGGGTTCTTGAATTGCTGCAAGAGCACGTAGTGGTCTGGAGCCGACGCGGCGATGGTCTCGGCAGCGCCGACCGCCCCCTCCATTCCCAGCCCACCGTCCGTGAGCACCAGCTTCGCGCCGTACGCGCGGAGGAGCTTGCGGCGCTCGTAGCTCATCGTGGCGGGCATCACGAGCGTGATGGCGTAGCCGCGCGTGGCGGCCAGGAACGCCAGCGCAATGCCAGTGTTGCCGCTGGTCGGCTCCACGATCTCCTTGCCCGGTCCGAGCACGCCCCGCTGCTCCGCGTCCAGGATCAGCGCGGCGCCGAGCCGGCACTTCACCGAGCTGGCAGGGTTATGACTCTCGATCTTGCCGAGCACGCACGCGGGCGCGCCGTCTACGACTCGGCGTAGCCGCACGAGCGGCGTGCGGCCGATGGACTCGGCATAGCTTTCCAACCAGGGACTGACCGTCGACATGGGGCTCCAAGCTCGGCAGCGGCCCCGCTGGCTATTTCGCCATACGGGACAGCTTGTCCGTCAAAGCTGGCAAGCCCGCCCGGTCAGTGGCTCAACGCACTGAACGGAGCGAACCGGCCAGCCCGATACAGCACGGGCTGGAGCCATTGGGGTGCCGCAACGAAGAGCGACTCATGCGGCCCAGACGGTAGCTCGGGGGCGTCCGCCGCGCAAATCGGGCGATTTGGCGGCTGGTGCGGGGCCGCCGTTCCCGCCGGCAGGGCGGAGGCCTGCAGAAGTGTCCCGGTCAGGAGACAGTCTGAAGTAAGCTGCCGCCCTCATGGCCAAGGCGAAAGCACGTGCGAAGGAGCAACCCAAGGAATCCGGACGCCCCACGGTCAAGGACGTCCGCGGTGACGACCTGGGCGCCGCCGAGATGGCGCGGCGCGTGGCAGAAGTCCTCAAGAAGCTCCGCGCCGACCGCCGCCTGTCTTTGGACGACCTGGCCTCGCGCAGCGGCGTCAGCCGCGCCGCGCTCTCCCAGATCGAAGGGGCGCGCACCAACCCCACCCTGGCCGTGCTCTGGAAAATCGCGGTCGGGCTCGACGTGCCGTTCCACGATTTGCTCGGGACGAGCGAGGATCAAGCCGTGCGTGTCCTGCGCGCGACCGACACCTCCCCGTTGAAGAGCGGGGACGGCAGGATGGAAAGCCGCCTGCTCTCCCCGGGCGGGGCCAGCGCCGACATCGAGGTCTACGACCTACGCTTTCAGCCCAAGGCGGTGCACAAGAGCGATCCTCACGGCAAGGGGACGACCGAGACGCTGGTGGTGCTGACCGGCTCGCTTCGGCTCGTGGTCGACGGCTCCGAGCACGAGCTCGGCACCGGTGACTCGGTCTTCTTCCGCGCCGACGTGCCGCACGTGTACGAGAACCGCACGGCACGGGAAATCCGCTGTTTGAACGTGATCCGCTACGCGCGCGACTGAAGCACGTGGCCCATGATAAACGGCCCGAAGCTCATGTGGAGCCTCGGGCCGGGAGCCGCGCGTCGCTGCCGCGCGCGCTTGGCGAGTGGTAGCCTCAGCTCTTGGTGGCTCCAGAAG
>JAEYOT010000739.1 GCA_023411445.1 Pseudomonadota bacterium | reverse complement strand
CCGAACCCCCGGGTGGGCTTCCCCGCCCTGGCCGGGGGCTTGCCCCAGCGAAAGCTCCTGACCACGAGCTGATTGCTGACGCTCGCCGCGACTTCGGGCAAGCTGGTCGGATGGCGGACGAAGCTGTGAAGGTGTGGCCGCGGCCCTACTTCAAGGCCACCGAGCAACAGACCAAAATCTTCTTCGTTTGCTTCGCCAAGGGGCCGCTCCGCGAGCTGCCGCTCAGCCGGAGCCGCTATGGCTTGCCCACCTCGGCCTGCGTGGACGCGATCGACGTACGGCTGCACCAGCGCAGCGAGACCAAGGCCTGGTTCGAAGGCTGGTTCAGCGGCGCGTTCGGGGTCGTGGCCGCGCGCGATCTGGGCGACGAGCTGCCGCTCCTGACCGACAGCGACCACTGCATCTCGCTGGGGCTGGAGCTGCCGGACCAGCCGGATCTGGCTCCGCAACAGAGCATGTGGGCGCTGTGCCGCTGGCTTTGTGAGCGCGGCGCCGCCGTGGTGCTGGACGTGCACGCCTTCGTGTTTCGCACGCGGCAGGATCTGGAGCAGCTCAGCTTCGACGGCGTAGACGCGGCTAGGGATGTCAAGCTGGTGCTGGAGAACGAGCCCACCCGGGACGGACTGCATCTGCTGCACACCCGCGGCTTGTGCAAGTTCGCGCGGCCGGAGCTGCTCTGCTTCGTGCAGCCGGACGACGCGGCGCTGCTCGCGCGTGCTCAGCAGCAGATCGCGCGCGCGTTCATCGAGGGCGTCAGCGCGCCGCACGCTCGACTTCAGGTCAGCGAAGGCGTGGAGCTGGTCACGCGCCCGCTCGACGAGCCGTCGCTCTTGCGCAGCTTGGGCTTGGAGGCAGCCGTGGAGCTTGCCCGCGCCGATGGCTCGCCGCTGCGCGGCATCGGCGCGCTCGTCCCGGCGCCGTGACTCAGCCACGCGACGAAGAGGCCGGCGCCGGCATCGTGTCAAACTCGCTGTAGCGGCGGTACCGACCTGACGTGTCTGCCAGACCCGGCTTGGGGTGGTTGCTCACGTCGTTGGCGGCGCTGCGCGCCAGCTCGAGCTCGTTCAGCTCCGCGGGGGGCGGTTGGCTCAGGCGGCGAACCTGTTCGTCAAGGTTTCTGAGCGCGTGGTCTTCCGATTCACCGTCAGCTTCAACTGACCCTGAGAAGGCACGGTAGACACCTGAGTCCTTGGGTTGGGAGTGGGGTGCTCCCTCTTCCTCCAGAGGAAACACACAGGCGAGAGGGCCGCTTGGGAGCCGGACCAGCTTCATAGCCGTTAGACTACGGACCTGACGTTCGGCGCATAAGTGGGGGAAATTACGCATGAGATTCATGAGTAAAGTTCGAAACTTACGCTAGTGGAACTGTTTCCAGAACGTTTCTGTGGCAGAACGCCACAGGGGCTCGTCACTCCAACACGGATCCCGTCACCTCTGGGGCGCCGCTCGCGAGCACGAAGATACCGGCGTAGCCCTTCGTCTCGAAGCCGCCGCTCGGGTTATCGCTGAGCACGCTGTCCTGGATCACGAGCGAGCCACTGCGATCGTTGCTGACGAAGAAGATGGCGCCGCCGCCCTCGTTTGCGCTGTTGTGCTCGATGCGCGTCCCGCACAAGGTCAGCGTAAAGGTGTTGCCGTCGTTGTAGATGGCGCCGCCGCTTCCGCCGCCCGGTGTGCCGGCGCGCGCGGGGTTGGCGCCCTCTCCGCTCGCTCGGTTGTGGCTGAACGAGCTGTTCAGCACCGTGTAGGACACGCCGATGCTGCTGAGCCCGCCACCGTTGGAGCAGACGTTACCCAGCTCAGGGCTGCCACCGAAGGTCGAGCCCACGACGTACACGGGCTTGTCTTCCGACTGATCCAGGACGCGAATGGCGGCGCCGCCCACGTCCGGACCAGTGTCGTCGCACACGTTGTTGAAGAAGCGGGCGTTCACGGCCTTGAAGCGCCCACCCCGCACGAAGATCGCGCCACCACCGTCCGTTTCAGTGCCGGCGTGGGCCTTGGCGTTGCCGTCCACGAACGTGATGTTTTGCACCGTGAGCTCGGGCTCGGGTTGGTCGTTGCAATGAGAGGTGGTCCAGACCTGCCGCTGATCGCACGTGTTTTGGTACAGAATTCGGTGCTGACCGCCGCCGCTGAGCGTGACCTTATTGCCCCCATCGATGACCACGCGGGGGCCCCTGTCGTTGAAGACCTTGGCGGTTTCCTTCAGCTTGATGGTGACGGCGTCGGGGCCGCAATCGAACGTGATCACGCCGCCTTGAGCCACCGCGTCGACGAAGGCGTCGCTGGTGCAGCTCTCCGGCGTGCCGTCGCCGACGACGCGGTCGGGGCGAGACGTGTCTTCCAGCCTCGCTTCGGCGGGGATGTCACAGTCTCCGTCCGGGTTGCCGGCGATCGGACCCACCGTAGCGTCGGTGTTGGGATCGGCTACCTGCTCTGGCTCGTCCTTGCCTGAGCACGCGAGCAAAGTCAGAGCGAGCGCTGTCAGCAGCGCGCCCTTCAGCTCGAACGACAAACCACCACGCGCTGCGCGGACCCTCATCGTAACGCTCGATCTTAGCCGAGCCGACGCGCAAGCGCGAGACGCCTTTCGCTCGCGTTTTCACGCTTTGGCGACTCAAGACCTACAAATGGACAGCAGCTGATCGGCGATGCGGTTTGCGTTCTTGTGCGTGTCGAAGCGCGCTTCGCCCACCTGGCGCGAACGCATACCCATGTCGAAGCACAGCGCGCGGTCCCGCTCCAGGCGATCGATGCGATCGCGCAAGGCTTCGGCGTCGTCCTTGTCGATCAAGAAACCGCTCTTGCCGTCCTCCACCGCCTCCGCGTGTGCACCGACGCGGGTCGTGATGATCGGTAGACACGCGGCCATCGCCTCCCCCAGCACCATGGCCAGGCAGTCCCCGCGCGTCGGCAGCACGAACACGTCAGCCTGCGCGAAGCGCTCGAACAGCGCCGGCGAGAGCGGCTTGACCCCGCGGTGCACGAACACGCCGTCTCCCGGCGTGACGTCCGCGCCCGTGACCAAGTGGAGCTCCACGCGGCCGCGGAAGTGGTCGCGCACGGTCTGTAGCAACAAGTCGCCGCCCTTACGCGGAAAGTCGCCACCCACGAACAGGATGCTGAGCGGCTTGCCGCTGCGGGGCTGTCGCGTGGACGGATCCGGGAAGCTCGAGACGACCGTGCCCGGGTGCACGACGCTCACTCTGTCCGCGGGCGCCCCGTAGTCCCGCACCAAGGACTGTTTCGCCCACTCCGACCAACAGGTGAAGCTCTTGGCGAACTTCATCACGTTGCGGTGGAGCAGCAGCTTGGCTTGCTCCACCGGGGCCGCGTGCACCCGGTCGCCGTACCACCCGGCAAGCTCGTCGTAGTTGATCGGCGTCGCGTCCAGCGACAGCAAGGTCGGGATCTTGGCCATGTGCGGGGCCGAGAACAGGCTGATCGTTTGCGTGTGCAAGAACAGCGCGTCGAGCGGGCGCTGACGATGCGCGGCGGCGATGGCGCGGTAGGCTCGCTGGCTGCCGCGCAGCGTCCAGTTGCGGCCAACTACCGGGATTTTGCCGAAGGTACCGGCATCGTACGGGATCTCGATCCACTCGAGCTCGATGTCGTCGCGACCGGCCAGGGCTTGCTTCAGACCCATGCCGTATGACACGTGCCCCAACGCTTGCTCGATGACGAACCCGATGCGCCGCTTCATGGAAAGCGCGGATTAGACCAGAAGACGAGGGTGGCGCAAGCTCCGCATTTCATCCACCATCGGTCGGTCATGCAGAGCAGCCTGCTGAGTCGACTAGGCGAGGTCATCAAGCAAGTCGCCGATCGCGAGATTGCGGCGAGGTTTCAGCGCCTCGCGCCCAGCGACGTCATCGGCAAGCCGAGCGCGGACGATCCGGGTGACCTGGTCACGGCGGCGGATCGAGCCGCGGAGGCCGAGCTTACCTTGCGCCTACCGGAGCTGGTGCCGGGCTCGTCGGTCGTTGGCGAAGAGGCAGTGGCGGCGGATCCCTCCGTGCTCGAGCGCTTGCGCGGCAGCTCGCCGGTGTGGATCGTGGACCCGCTCGACGGGACCAAGAACTTCGCGTCCGGTCGCGGGCCGTTCGGGACCATGGTGGCGCTCGTGGAACGCGGCGAGCTCTTGGCGGCTGGCATTTATTTGCCGCTGGTCGGCAGCGTGTACTTGGCAGAGCGCGGGCTGGGCGCCTTCTGCGACGGCGCGCGCATCCCGCCGCGCGAGCCGACCGCCGCGCAGCTGGCCGGCACCGTGTACGTCCGCTTCATGCCTGAGCCGGCTGCGTCGGAGGTGGCCTCGCGAGCGGCGCGGCACCGCCAATTGCCGGACGTGATGTGCGCCGCGCACGAGTACGCGGAGCTTTCGTCTGGGCGCAAAGACTACGTGCACTACTATCGCTTGCTGCCCTGGGATCACGCGCCCGGCGCTTTGATCGTGCGCGAGGCGGGCGGCGTCGTGCGCCACCCGGACGGTCGTGAGTACAGCGTGCTCGACACCAAGGAGTCGACGCTGGCAGCGCCGGACGAGCCGACGTGGCAGCGCGCGCGACGCGAGCTGTTCGGCTGAGCTTACCCGCCGAACCAGCGACGCCAGAAGGGGCCGCCTTCGCTC
>JAEYOT010000672.1 GCA_023411445.1 Pseudomonadota bacterium | reverse complement strand
CCGCGCGTCTCCAGCGACCACAGCCAGCGCCCGTGATCATCCCAGCCCAGCGCTTGAGGCTTGACCACCAGCGCCGCGCCCCAGGGCAGCTCGTGACCAAACGTGCGATCGACGTAGCTCGTCTCCGCGCCTCGCACCTTGGCGCCGACGGTGGCGCGCAAGCCCAAGGCGATCAAGCTCAGCTCGGAGAGCAAGCGCAGCTCCCCCGTGACGCTCCGCTCCGAGACGTAGCTCGTGCGATCGCCGATCGGCAGACTGACGCGCCCGACCGCGCCCAGCGCGAAGCCCCCGAGCTCACCGGCCGGGAGCAGAATGGCCTTCGCCGACAGCGTGGGATCCCCCAGCGCGGCGATCGGCAGCTCGGTCGCGCCGCTCACCCGCCCGCTCAGGTTATCCCCGCGCTGGTAGACGACGCTGGGTACGGAGACGCCGAGCGCGATGCGCTCGCCCAAGCCGATCCCGAACAGGTAGTCGAGCGAGAGCTGATGCTCCACCGGCACGGCGACCTCCTCGCCCGCCTCGTCCTCCAGCACCACCAGGCGGTTCGCGTACGAAGCCACGATCGCCGCGTTGTAGCTCAGCGGCCCTGGGGCGCGAGCCGGCTCCGTGTACAGCCCGCCGGCATCATCGGTCGGCAGCTCCAGCCGCCTCAGGTTCAAAGCCGGGACGTCCGCGCTGGCGACCGCTGCGTTCAGCAAGCATCCCCAAGCCAGCAGCAGCGACGACGCGCTTCCTCGCATCGAAGCTACGTTAGCCAGCCGAATCGAGCCTTGCCAGCGCTTTGGCGCCGCGCGGCACGAAATGCCCGGAAGCTCCGGACGGTTGCGCGCCCGAGCCGTTCGGCATATCGAGGGCGTCCAAATGGACGCGATTCGCATCCGTGGCAGTCGAGCCCTGAGCGGCACCATCCGCGTGAGCGGTGCCAAGAACGCTGCCCTGCCCATCCTGTGCGCCACCTTGCTCTCGGACGGCGAGAGCCGGCTGCGCAACGTGCCGGCGCTCAGGGACATCGAGACCACGGCCGCCCTGCTTCGTTACCTCGGTCGCCCGACCGATGTTGCCATGCCGGAAGTGAGCGTGAAAGCGCCCACCGGCCAGGTCAAGCCCGAGGCACCTTACGACTTGGTGCGGCAAATGCGCGCCAGCGTGCTCGTGCTCGGCCCGCTGCTCGCGCGCTACGGCTCCGCCAAGGTTTCGCTGCCGGGCGGCTGCGCGATCGGCGCCCGACCGGTGGATCAGCACCTGCAAGGTCTGGAGGCGCTCGGCGCCAAGATCGAGGTGGAGCACGGCTTCATCATCGCTCACGCCCCCAAAGGTCTGCGCGGCGCCGAGGTGGTGTTCGACATGCAGACCGTCGGCGGCACCGAGAACTTGATGATGGCCGCCGCGCTGGCCAAGGGCCGGACGACGCTCGTGAACTGCGCCTGCGAGCCGGAGATCGAGGAGCTGGGGCGCGTGCTCAACAAGATGGGCGCCAAAGTCGAGGGCGCCGGCACCTCCACCATCCACATCCAGGGTCAGGACGAGCTGGCTCCCTTCGATCACGCGGTCATCGCCGATCGCATCGAGGCCGGTACGTTCATGGCGGCCGTGGGCCTGGCGGGCGGCAACGTGCTGCTGGAGAACGCGCCGCTCGAGGATCTCGAGCCGGTCGTGGTCAAGCTGCGCAAGGCCGGCCTCGAGATCGAGCGCGAGGGCGAGCACGTCCGCGTCCGGCGTCTGGGCCAGCTGCGCGGGGTGGACGTGAAGACCGCGCCGCACCCCGGATTTCCCACGGATATGCAGGCGCAGCTGATGGCGCTGTGCTGTTTGGCGCGCGGCGAGAGCGTGCTCACCGAGACGGTGTTCGAGAACCGCTTCATGCACGTGCCAGAGCTGATCCGAATGGGCGCGCACATCGAGACGCGCGGCAACGTCGCGATCGTGCGCGGCGTGGACAAGCTGAGCGGCGCCTCCGTGATGGCCACGGATTTGCGCGCCAGCGCCTCACTGGTCATGGCCGGCCTCGTCGCAGAGGGAGAGACCATCGTGCGTCGCGTGTACCACCTCGATCGAGGCTACGAGCACATCGAGCACAAGCTGGCTGGAGCCGGCGCAGACATCGAGCGCATCGCGCTGGAAAGCGAGCAGCCGTGAGCACCGGACCCCTCACCATCGCGATCCCGAAGGGGCGCGTCACCAAAGTGCTCTCCCCGCTGTTCAAGGCGGCCGGGCTGGACACGTCCGCGCTGGCGGAGGACGATCGTCGCCTGGTGCGCGAGAGCCAAGACGGCTCGCTGAGCTTCCTGCTGCTAAAGCCGGACGACGTGCCGACCTACGTGGAGTACGGCGCGGCGGACTTGGGCGTGAGCGGTCGCGACGTCTTGCGTGAGCGGCGCTGCGACCTGTACCAGCCGCTGGATTTGGGCATCGGCAAGTGCCGTATGGTGGTGGCGGCTCCGGCCGGCGCCGTGCTGCCGGACGTGCCGCGCATCGCCACCAAGTTCCCCCGCATCGCGAGCGAGCACTACTCCGCGCGCGGCGTGCAAGCGGAGATCATCTACGTGGGCGGCTCGGTGGAGCTCGCGCCGATCGTGGGTCTGTCGGATGCGATCGTGGATTTGGTCGAGTCCGGCGCCACCCTGCGCG
>JAEYOT010000660.1 GCA_023411445.1 Pseudomonadota bacterium | reverse complement strand
ACGCTGGGAAGCCCGCCCGTGGTGGCCAGCGGCACGCGCGCGCTCTTGCGCAAGAGCAGCGTGAGCGGACCCGGCCAGCACGCGGCGGCCAGGCGACGGGCAGCTTCCGGCACCTCCGCCGCCCAGCGCGGCAGGTCCTCGGCGCTCGCGATGTGGACGATCAGCGGGTGGTTGCTCGGCCGTCCCTTCACGCTGAAGACGCGCCCCACCGCGGCCGGGTTCTCGGCGTCCGCACCCAAGCCGTAGACGGTCTCGGTCGGGAAGGCGACGAGCTTGCCGGCGCGCAGAGCGTCGGCGGCCTGATCGATAGCGGGGGGAGCGGTCACGCAGCGGCTGTTCGTATCAGCTGGCTCTCGCTCAGGCCAGCCGTCGCGTTGGTTGCCGTCGAAACGGCTGCGCGCGGCTTACCGCTTGGGGTAGGCCTCGCGCGACAGCGCTGCGACCTGGAGCAGCGCGGCGCTGACCGGCGAGCTTCGCCTGAACGCCAGGGCCAGGGTCCGCGCGGGGGGCGAGGCGAAGCGACGGATCTTGAGCCGCGCGCGCTTGGTTTCGGTCGCCAGCGCCAGCGACGGCAACAGCGTGACGCCCGCGCCGCCGGCTACCATCTGCACTAGCGTGGACAAGCTGGTGGCGCGAAATTCCAGCTCTTCGGCCTTGGCTCGGGCGCAAAAGGCCAGCGCCTGGTCCCGAAAGCAGTGGCCGTCCTCGAGCAGGAGCACGCTCTGCCCCGAAAGCTCGGCCGTCTCCACCAGCTTCCCGCCGCGCGCGAGGGGGTGCGACGTTGGCGTCACTAGCACGAACGGATCTTTGGCGATCACCTCGTGCGCCAGATCCCCCAGCTCAGACTCGAGCGCCACGAGCGCGCCGTCCAGGCCGCCGCTCTCGAGCAGGGCGACCAACGTCTCCGTCTTCTCCTCGAGCCAGCTCAGCCTCAGGCGCGGCAGCTTGGCGCGCAGGCGAGGCGTGAGGCTCGGCAGCAAGTACGGCGAGACCGTTGGGATCACGCCCAGGCGCAGCGTGCCGGCGAGCGGATCGGCGGCACGCCGCGCGGCCTCGACCAAGTTGTCCGCCTCGAGCACGATCGTGGCCGCCCGCTCCAGCAGCGCCAAGCCGGCCGACGTCGGCAGCACGCGCTTCTTGTCGCGCTCGAACAGGCGCACCCCGAGCCCTTCCTCGAGCTCTGCCAGCTGCGTGCTGAGCGCCGGCTGCGAGACGCGGCATAGCTCGGCCGCGCGGCGGAACGACAGCTGCTCGCGGAGCGCGAGCGCGTACTGCAGCTGGCGCAGGCTGAACGGGTGCGGCGGGCGTTTCATAACCAAAAATTATCAAACAAAGTGCTCGACGGCGCGACGGATTGTCTTACCCCCGGGGATACACGGGCGCGTGTGTCCCTTGCTCAGGTCCCCCATAACATGACATCAGCTTCGAACCGTCTGGCCAGTTCCTGGCTCGCCTTGCTCGTCGCCCCGGCTGCGCTGCTCGCCGCCTGCGGCGATGAGATTCACAACGACTACCATCACTACTATTACGGCGACGCGGGCGCGGCTGGCGGAGGGCCGGACGGCAACGCTGGGGAAGCCGGCGGTGGCGGTGGTGGCGGCGAGGCTGGCTCGGGCACTGGCGAGGCTGGCGCGGGGGGCGCGGAGCCAGGGGTGGATCCTCGTTACCCGGAAGCGCCGCGCGCGGACACGGAGGTAGCCGAGCATGAGCTTGAGCTGTTCGGAGTGGAGGGCAACCGGTTCTACTTCGCGGTCAGCGACGCCCAGCGCCAGGCGATGAACGACGCGGGGCCGGGCGGCGGCGGACCTTGGGGGCCGCACTACACGCCCGGAGGCAGCTCGGCGAACTACGTGGACCACCTGTGGGTGACCACGGCCGGGCCTGAGCCGAAAACCGCCGATTACGGCAAGGTGCAGGTCAAGGTCGTGGGGCAGTCCACGCGCCAGCCGTGGGACAGCACGCACATCCCCAACCTGAACGTCGACATCGACGAGTTCGTCAAAAATCAACGCATCGGCGGCTATGAGCACCTGCGCTTCAGCAACGGGCAGGTGGGCACCATCTACCGCGATCGCCTAGCGTACGACATCTACCGCGCGCTCGACTATCCGGCGCCGCTCGTGCGCTACGTGTGGGTGGACAGCAACGTCTGGGGTCCGAGCGTCTCCATTCCGTACATCCTGGTCGAGCGCTACAAGCGCGCGTTCTGCAACCGCAACGCCGATGAGCTCGGCGGCGGCTGCACCAACATGTGGGAGCTCGTCGGGGATTTTGGCGGTGGCTTCGGTGGGCCCAAGCGCGAGGGCGGGCCGGACTTCGTGCCCGGTCCTATCCCGGAGCCCGGCGGGGGCATGTGGGACAACCCCGACAACTGCCAGCTGGACACTTGCGAAGGCAGCCGCGTCTCCAAGCTGGAGGAGAAGCTGCTCGAGCTGCCGCCGGGTTAGGGTTTCAAGGAAGCGCCCAGCGAGTACATCGACTGGCCTGCGTTCCACCGCTTCCAGTGCTTGTCGTGGCTGCTCGCTACTTCCGACGACACGATCCACGCGAGCAACAACGTCGTGCTGGTCGAGCGCGCGGACGGCCTGTTCCAATACCTGCCGTACTCGGTGGACATCAGCTTGGGCTTCGGGGATAGCGGCTCGGTGGGGCTGCGTGGCAACAGCGTGCTAGCGCGCGGCTGTCAGGACGACCCCGCGTGCTGGAGCGATACGCTGGACGCCTGCGAGGCGGTGCTGGATCAGCTCGAGGCGATCGACCCACGAGGGATGCTGCTCGAGCTGCGCGAGTCGCTGAAAGCCGAGGGCATGCTGCGCAGCGGTGACGACTTTGCCTACCGGCAGATCGACGACTACCTGGCCGAGCGCCTGGCCTCGGCGCCGGCTGCCCTGCAGCAGTATCGCGACGGCTCCCTGTGCGAGGCGCCGCAGGTGGATTGTAACGGTTTCTGCCAGCCGCCTCCGTGCTTCGACGGCGAGGAGCCCAAGCCGGAGCCGAAGCCCGAGATCATGAGCTACGCCGTCGAATAGCGCCCTGTCGCGCCCGGAGCCATCTAGCGATAGGCTCTGGGTGTGGCCTCGCCCTTCGACAACGCTTGCCCCAAGTGTGGCCAGCGCGCTCCCATCGTGCTGCGCGGGCTGGACTCGCGCTGCGCCGCCTGCGGCGCCTCGCGTTTCTTGCTCGCCGCGCCCCACGTCTCGCTGGCGGGGCGACCATCACGCCTCGGCGGCATCGCCGCCACGTTGGCCGGCGTTTCCGTGCTCGTCTTGGGGCTGTCGCTGGCCGTGGGGCTCTGGTTCTTGCTGCAGGCGCTGAGCGTGATGGTGGCGTGGGGCTTCGCCATCCCGATCGCTGCCGCGTCGCTGCTGTTCGGCTTGCTGCTGCTGTTCGGTGGCAGCCGCCTGCGCAAGCACGGTGAGGAGCGGCAGGAGCAGGTGCAGCTCCAGGCCGTGCGCGCGCTCGTGCAGCACCGGCGCGGGCCGATCAGCGCGCTTCAGGCGTCGCAAGCGTTGGAGCTGCCGGAGGCGCAGGTGGACGCGCTCTTGACGCGCCTGGCGCGCGAGAAAGCGACGGCAGTCACGCTGGACGTCGATGAGCAAGGGCACGTCGTCTACGACTTCGATGGCGAGGCTCGCCGCTGGCGGGTGTTGGAAGAAGACGTCGCGGCTCAAGAAGCGACCGAGGAGCAGCTGAGCGAGCATCGCGAGGTCAAGCGCTCATGACGGGTGCGTCGCGGTGGTCGGCGGGGCGCGGGTGATGCAGCGCTACGACGAAAACAACGCCAAGTGCGTCGTGCTCACGTTCAAGGAAGGGCTGCTCTCGCCAGTAGCGCACGACCTGCGCCTGCTGGTGCAGCGCTTTCGGATCGAGGTCGCGGACGGAGCCGTCACCGGCTCTTTCGACACGGCGTCCTTGATCGTCGACTGCCCGATGAAGGACGGCGTCGAGAACCCGAGCGCGCTCAGCGCCGCCGACAAGGCCAAGATCGCCGCGCAGATTCGGGAGGAGGTGCTGGCCAGCGTCCGCTTTCCGCAGGCGACGTTTCGTTCCAGCTCATGCGCGCAGCGGGCAGACGGCGGCTACGACGTGACAGGCGAGCTCACCCTTCACGGCGTCAGTAGGCAGCTGAGCGCGCGGAGCGAGCTGGTCGACGGCGCGCAGCGGCTCGAGCTCACCTTGCACCAGCCTGATTTCGGCATCACTCCCTTCCGCGCCATGCTCGGCACGCTGAAGATCCGGGCGGACGTGCGGGTGGTGATCACCACGGCCTGAGCTACGGCAGGTGCTGGCGCAGCTCGCCCAAGTGGCGGAGGACGTGCACGTTGCGCTGCGCGGGCTGCCCTCCCAGCGGCAGGTAGGCGAAGGTTTGCATGCCTGCGGCCAGCGCTGCTCGGAGGCCGATCTCCGTGTCCTCCACGACGGCGCAGTCCGCCGGCGCACCCCCGAGCTCGCGCGCGGCGTGGAGAAACAATTGCGGCTCCGGCTTCCACGCTCGCAGTGAGTAGGCGCTGAAGATGCGACCTTGAAACAAGTCCAGCAGCCCGACTACGCGCAGTGAGTGCTCGATCTGCGCGGGCGGTCCGTTGGAGGCGACGCAGCTCAGTACCTTGAGCCCGGCGATCAGCTCGGCGGCGCCAGCCACGGCGCGCAGGCGATACTTGAAGGCGCGCTCGCGCCGCGCCCGCAGCTCAGGCTCGAAATGGCTCGGCAGCTGGTGTCCCGTCTCCGCCTCGAAGCGCGCCACGTAGTCTCCCAGCTTGCCGCTGCCGAAGCGGCGCGTCGCCTCCTGCGGCGTCAGCTTGAAGCCGAGCTCGTGGAGGTACTCGGCGATCACCTCACCGGCCAGCCCGACGCTGTCTACCAGCACCCCGTCACAATCGAAGATGACCGCGTGAATCGCCAACGGGTCGATGATAGCTCCTCCGGAGTCTCACATTGCAGGTGTGGAGGGAAGCCGGCGCTTCCCGCGTGGTCTTGGCCGGGCAGCCCACGGCCGCGCCGCCGGCCGCGCCGCCCTCCCCATCAGGAGCGGAAGTGCGGGCCCGACCGCTCTCGCGCGTGAGGTGACAGTGTGCGGCTGTGTGGGTCGTCGAGGGTCGTCGCGACGCGCGGAAGCGCGCTCAGGTCGAACGCTCCGCGAGCGCGCGCGGCAGCACCCCGCGGAGTGCGTTGCCTGCAAAGTTGTACGCTGCGCGAAGTCGTGGCCGCGTGACGCGAAAATTGAAACGCGCAGGTGGAATCGTGGTGCGCGAGAGCATCGCGGAGCTTGCCGTGCGACACAGCCGATGCAACGGTGCCGGCACGAGGCGAAGCATGAAGACCAGCGCAAGGTTCGTCGCGCTCGCTCTGATCGCGTGCAGCAGTCATCCGGACTCGGTGTCCTTCACGGACCCGCCCCAGCCTTCCGCGGCTGGCTCAGCTGCGGTTGCGGGCAGCTCCGCGAGCGCCGGCGGCGCGGGCAATAGCGATGGTGAGGGGGCCGGGGCTCCGGCCGAGCCTCAAGGT
>JAEYOT010000503.1 GCA_023411445.1 Pseudomonadota bacterium | reverse complement strand
GGCTCGGGCCGCGCGGGCGCGGGTGCCTCGTCGAACAGCGCGTCGAGCCCCCAATCGCTCGGGTTCACGAACTCCTCATTGCCGGCCGGCGCCGAGCGCGCGCCGAGTGAAGCTGGCGCCGGCTCGGCCGCGCCGCTCGAGAAGTCGTGCAGCGCGTCGAGGATCAGATCCCCGACCGTACCGGCGGTGTCCTTAGGCTCCAGCTTGCGCTTCTTGGCGCGCTCACTGGCCGTGTCGGTCACAAGCCGTGCGATGTCCTGAAAGGTGACCGGCTTGTTCAAGCGGTTGAGCACGATCGCCAGGTCCTTCGCGAAATCGCCGGCCTTTTGGTAGCGCTGCTCGCGATCGCGCGCGAGCGCACGGCTCAGCACGTAGGCTATGTCGTCGGTCACGTCCGCGCGCAGTTGCCGCGCGTCCGGCACCACCGCCGCCTGCACCTGTTTGAACGTCTCCAAGTCCGTCTCGCCCTTGAACAGGCGTTTTCCGGCCAGCATCTCCCACAGCAAGATGCCGGCAGCGAAGATGTCCACGCGGCGGTCGGCGCCTTGTCCCAGCGTGACCTCGGGCGCGAGGTAGCCGAACTTGCCCTTCACGATGTCCTCTTCCTCGGCCGTGAGGTGGGAGCTTGCCTTGGCCAAGCCGAAGTCCACCAGCTTGACCTCGCCGAAGCGCGTCATCAGCACGTTGTGCGGCGAGATGTCGCGATGCACGATGCCGAGCGGTTGACCCGAGTGGTCACACGCGTCGTGCGCGTACGCCAAGCCTTCGCACACGTGCATGGCGATGAGGCACGCCACCTCCACCGGCATCTGCCGGCCGCTCTGCTCGAGGTGCTCGAGCACGCCCTGCAGGTCCGCCCCGTCCACGAACTCCATCACGATGAAGTGCGCGCCCGCTGCCTGTCCGATGTCGAAGACTTGCACGCACTTGGAGTGGCTGAGGTACGCGCACAGGCGCGCCTCGTCCAAGAACATGTGGATGAACTCGCGGTTCTGCGAGAGCTTGGGCAGCACCTTCTTGATCGCTACCTTCTTGCGAAAGCCTTCGATGCCGGCGCTCTCACCCTGGTACACCTCGGCCATGCCGCCAGCCGCGATGCGTCGAATCACCCGATAGCGTTGCGTCTCCGTCATGAAAGCCTTGCTCCCATGGTCGCTGGGGTGGCGGGCGGTGGTCAACTGGCTCGGCGGCGCGGGGGGCCGGGCAGCGTGGTGCTATCAACTAGAGAGTGACCTGTGCCCCTGACCACGACCCCGAGCGAGGGCCGAGCGCGCGCCGACGCTGCTGGGCCGAGCGGGCAGGCTGGGTCGTCACCCTGCCGCTCCTCGTCATCGCGGGCCTAAGAGTGGTGGCACACGACGGCGCGATGCTGCTGGTGATGCTCAACGCGCTCAGCCAGTGGCTGTATCTGCCGGCCTGGGCGGTTCTCGCCTTCGCCTGCTACGCCCGCATCCCCGCGCTGGCGGCAGCGAGCGGGGCGCTGGTGCTGGCCCACGTGTGGTGGGTGGATCCGCGAGGGCTCGTCGCGTCCGCGCCCCCGGCGACCGAGCACGGCACGCCCTTTCGCGTGATGAGCGTGAACCTGCTCGCGATCAATGACGACGTCTCCGGCATCAGCCAAGAGGTGCTCTCGGCGCGCCCCGACATCCTGCTCGTGCAAGAGCTGTCCCCGCCGTGGCTCGCGCGCTTCGGGCAGCAGGATCTGCAGCAGCTCTTACCGTTCCGGCGCGCGATCGTGCGTCAGGATTCGTTTGGCATCGGCGTGTACTCGCGTACACCGCTGGAAGCGGACGAGCTTCGCGTGGCGGGCTTCCCGGCGTTCGACGCGCGCGTAAAGCTCGGCGGCCAGCGGCTGCGCGTGCTGAACGTTCACACCTTCCCACCCAGAGCCCCCGAGTACGTGGCGACGTGGCGGGAAATGATGGAGCAGATCACGCACCTCGCGCGCGCTCGGCGCGGGCCCACGCTCTTGGGCGGCGATCTCAACGCGACCGTGCACCAAGCCTATTACCAGGGCCTGCTTGCCACGGGCCTGCGCGGCGTTCACGAAGAGGCGGGCCGCACCTTGGCGACGACGTGGCCCAACGGGCTGATGCCGGTGCCGCCGATGCGACTGGACCACTTGCTGATCTCCTCGGAGCTGGCCGTGCTCGGCGTGCGCGAAGGTGAGGGGCGCGGCTCCGATCATCGGCCCATCATCGCGGACCTGGTGCTGCGCTAGTGCTTGCTCAGCCAGGAGGCCCAGTCTTCCGCGCTCAGCTTCTTGCCGTGCTTGCGCGTGATTGGCTCTAGCGTCGTCTGCGCCAGCACCCTTGACGTCTTCGGATCGATCACGACGTAGGTCGCCAGGGCGCGGACGCCGTAGTTGGCGCGCAGCGCTTCGTGGCGGTCCCACTTACCGACGTTGACGCGTACCCGCTCGAAGCGCTCCGCCAAGACGCGACTGACCAGCGGCGTCGCATCGAGGCGCGCCATCTCGCGGCAGTCCGCGCACCAGGGCGCGACGAACTCGAGCAGCAGCCGTCGGCCCCGTTCGCGCGCGCACTGCTTGGCGAGCGAGATGGCGTCGAGGACCTCCGACTCGGTGGTCTCGTCCCAGAGCCGCTCGACCGGGATGGCTACGCCGCAGCCGAGGTAGGCGCTGCC
>JAEYOT010000497.1 GCA_023411445.1 Pseudomonadota bacterium | reverse complement strand
ACCTCCAAATACCCGGCCGGGCGCGCCGCCGCGCGCGGGCTTCTCACTGCCGGGCGTTAGAAATGCCGAGTAGGTTGGGTGAGCGTGCCGCGATCAGCCGCAGGCAGCTCGGCCAGCGCGCCCGTGTAGCGGGTCAGGAGCTGGCCCCGCAGCTGCGCCAGAGAGAGCTCGGCCAGCAGCAGGTCCACTCGAGCCCGCTGAGCGCGGAGCTGGGCCTGCAGCAGGGAATTTTCCGCCTCTTGTACCGCCAGGGCAATGCTACCGCCGGCTTGGAAGCGCGCGCGCTCGGCCTCGGCCTGCTGCTGCGCCACCGCTTCCGTGCGCGCCGACAGCGCGGTCTTCTGTCGCGCCGCCGCGAGCCGTGCCAAGGCGGAGGCCACGCTGGCGCGAATCGCCAGCTCGTTCTCCATCAGCTGCTTCTCGGCGACGTGCGCGGTCAGCTTGGCGGATTCGATCTGAGCGTTGCGGCGGTCCGTAGAGATCGGCGTCTCGAAGGTCAAGCCCACGTGCGCGCTCAAGCCCTGCAGGCGACCAATCTGCTCGAACGCGGGCGGGACGCGGCGATTGCCGAGCCCTTCAGCCTGCACGTAAGCGTCGAGATCCAGCCGCGGGCGCAGCGGCTCACCCGCCGTCTTCAGCTGCTCTTTGGCCAGCGCCAGCTGCGCGCGTAGCTCGTGTTGCTGGTAGCTGTTCTGCAGCGCTTCCTCCACCGCGCGCGCCTCCACCGGCGCGTCCTCCGCGGGCACGCGCGGCGTGTCCGCGGCGGTGAGACGCGCCTCGACGCCGCTCGGCTGACCGAGCAGCTGCGCCAGCGCCAGCTCGCGTTGACGTGCCTCGGTCTGCGCGCTGAGCACGGCTTCCTCCAGCTCCGCGACCCGGGTGGCGTAAGGCAAAGCCGAGGCGGGCGCCAGCGCACCGCTCTGCACCTGCTGATCTGCCTGCTCTTTCTGGACCCGCGCCAACTGAAGGGAGCTTTCGTTGATGCGCGCGACCTCGTGCGCGTACCACACCTCCCAGTACGCCATCACGACCTGGCCGAGCAGCGCGCTGGCGGTGTCCTGCGCCCGCAGCTCCGCCGCGCTCTGGCTGATGCGAGCCTGGCGCAGCGTGGAGAGGCCCAGCTCGCTACCGTAGCCGCGCAGCAGCGGCTGACTGACGCTGAGGCGCCCGTACAGTGAGTAGCCAGGGCCGCCGGTCAGGTTGAGCACGGCTGCGTCCGTGTCCCCGCTGATGGTGGAGGTGCGCAGCGAGCGCTGCGCCCCGATGCGCGCGCCCAGCACCGTGCCGGTGGAGAACGGCTTGGTCAAGCCGGCTCCCAGGTCAACCACGTTGTTCGTGCTGAAGCGCACGTCATCCTGACCAGAGAGCGATGGCGTGCGCGCGCGGGTGTAGCCAGCGGAGGCGTCGAACACCGCCGTGTACGCCGCTTCCTCGCTGCGCACGGCGAGCCGGCTCTGCGTGGCGCGGAGCAGCGCGACGTGCAGGCTGGGGTTGTTGGCGACGGCGGTGGCCACGGCCTGCTGCTCGCTCAGCCCGGACGCCGCTTGCGCGAGCGCGAGCGACGGCGACGACAAGAGCCCAGCCACGACTAGCGCGCGAAGGGAGCGATTATTCATGACGTAGCGCCTCGATGGGATCCAGGCCGGCGGCTTTGCGCGCCGGCAAATAACCGAACACCACGCCGACCAACGCCGAAAACGCGAACGCCAGCACCACGATGTCCGGCGCCACCACGAACGGCAAGGAGAGCGCGGAGGCAGCGAAATACGAGCCGACCAAGCCCAGGCAGATGCCGATCACTCCGCCTAACGTGGACAGGACGATCGCCTCCAACAAGAACTGCATCATCACCTCGCTGGCGAACGCGCCGATAGCCAGGCGGATGCCGATCTCACGGGTGCGCTCGGTCACCGACACGAGCATGATGTTCATGATGCCGATGCCACCGACGACGAGGCTGACCGCGGCGATCGCCCCCAACAGCGCGGTCATGGCCGTGGAGGCGCCGGTCACGGTCTCGGCGATCTCGGCCATGTCACGGATGGTGAAATCGTCGTCCAGCCCGGGCCCACGGTGCCGACGCTGGCGCATCAGCCCGCGCACGCGCTCGGCCACGAAGCCGGTCTGCTGATCCTCGGCAGCGGCCACGAAGATGGTCTGGATGTTGTCGTTGCCGGTGATGCGGCGCTGCACCGTGCGCATCGGCATCACCACTAGATCGTCCTGATCTTGCCCCATGCCGGCCTGGCCCTTGCTGGTGAGCAGGCCGATCACCTGACACGGCACCGAGCCGACGCGGATGGTGGCGCCGATCGGATCGCGATCTTGGAACAGGTTCTTGCGCACGGTGCCGCCGATCACGCAGACCGCCGCACCGCTCTGGATGTCGGCGCGGCTGAATAGCCGCCCGCGCTCCAAGACGTACCCGCGCACCTCGAAGAAAGCGTTGTCCGAGCCGGTGACGGAGGTGCGCTGGTTCGAGTTGCCGTAGATGATCTGCGCCGAGGCCGCAGCAGCGGCCGCCACCGCGTCCACGCCCAAAATCTCCGCTCGGATCGCGTTGGCGTCATCCAAGCGCAGCGGGGGCGCGTTGATGCCGGCACCGCCGCCGCCGCGCGAGAACGTGCCTGACGTGACCGTCAGCAAGTTCTTGCCCAGCTTGGAGATGTCTTCTGTGACCTTGGCGGTCGCGCCGCGGCCGACGGACACGAGCGCGATCACCGCTCCGACGCCGATCACGACGCCCAACATGGTGAGCAGCGAACGCAAGCCGTTGCGACGGATCTCGCGCAGCGCCATCAGCACGGTAGCCAGGATCATGAGCGCTTCTCCACCGGCGCGTCCGACAAAATCTTCCCGTCACGGAACACGATGTTGCGCTTGGTGAAGGCGGCCACGTCCGGCTCGTGCGTGACCATCACGATCGTGATGTTGCGCTCGTGGTTGAGCTGAACTAGCAGGCGCATCACCTCCTCCGTGCGCGCCGAGTCCAGATTGCCCGTCGGCTCATCGGCCATCAAGATCTCGGGCTCCGTGACCAGCGCGCGCGCGATGGCCACGCGCTGTTGCTGGCCGCCCGACAACTGACTGGGCGCGTGGTCCAAGCGATCCGCCAGCCCGACGAGCGCCAGCGCCTGCGCGGCTCGCTCACGCCGCTCCGCGCGCGGTACCCGGCGGTACACCAGCGGCAGCTCGACGTTCTCCAGCGCGCTCGTGCGCGCCAGCAGGTTGAAGCCTTGGAACACGAAGCCGATGTAGTGCCGGCGCAGCAGCGTGAGGCCGTCGCCGGGCAAGTCGTTCACCACCACGTCCGCCAGGCGGTATTCGCCGTGCGTCGGCCGATCCAGGCAGCCCAGGATGTTCATGCAGGTGGACTTGCCGGAGCCGCTCGAGCCCATGATCGCCACGAACTCACCGCGCTCCACGCGCAGATCCACGCCGTCCAGCGCGCGCACCTCCGACTCTCCCTCACCGTAGTGCTTGTGCACCCCCGTGAGCTGAATCAAGGCCGCGGAGCCCGCAGGGTCTGGCAGCTTCAAAGTCACTTCGCCTTGGCCTGCTCCTGATCGGTGATCACGACGCTGCCAGCCTGCACTGGACCTGAGACGATCTCGGTGAACTGGCCGTCGCTGCCGCCGATCTCGACCACCGCGCGCTTGGGCTGACCGTTCTCCAAGAGCCAGACGACGCCTTGAGCCGCCGTAAGCGTGCTCTGCTCCTTGGGGAACTGCTTGCGCCCCGACGTGCGCGGCGCCATCCCCATCATCGGCAAGGAGGCCGAGCGCGCCTCCCGCGCCGCCGGCGGGTTGTAACGCAAGGCAGCGTCCGGAACCATGAGCACGTCCGGTCGATCCGAAGTGATGATGGTAGCCGTGGCGGTCATGCCCGGGCGCAGCATCATCTCCTTGTTGTCCACGGACAGCACCGCCTGGTACGTGACGACGGTTTGGCCGGCCGTCGGCAGGTTGTGCACCGACACCACCTTCGACGCGAACTTGCGGCTGGGCCACGCGCCGACCGTAAAGGTAGCCTCCTGCCCCTCGCGCAGCTTGCCGATATCCGCCTCGTCGACGTCCACGTACAAGAGCAGCTGCGTCAAGTCGCTAGCGACCGTGAACAGCACGGGGGATTGCAAGGACGCAGCCACCGTCTGCCCCGGCTCCACGAGGCGCGCCAGCACCACGCCGTCCATGGGCGACTTGATCGTCGACCAAGACAAGGACGTCTCCGCGTCGCGCAGCGAGGCGCGCGCGAGCGTGGCCTGCGACTGCGAGGAGGCGACGCTCGCCTCCGCTCGCTCCGCGTCCGCCTCGGCTGCCTCCAGCTCCTTGCTGGAGATGAGCCCCTTCTCGGCCATCTCCTTGGCGCGCGCCAGCGCGGCTTTGGATTGCGCCAAGGTAGCCTTGGCGAGGCGCACGGAGGCGTCCGCCGCGCTCACCTGCGC
>JAEYOT010000325.1 GCA_023411445.1 Pseudomonadota bacterium | reverse complement strand
CGCTTCGCTCGGATGCACATCACGCAGTCGGATACGCGAGCGTGCCCCGAGGCTCAAGCTGCGGGCGCGCTAACAGCCTCCAGGAGCGCGGAGGCGGTCCCACCGTCCTTCACATCAAGGTCTTGGTAGCCAAGTCCAGGGACGAGCGCCGGCAGCACCGACTTGAGGCTGAAACTGCCGTTGAAGGCGGGGTGGTAGACGTGTTCGCGCACGATTGGGAGCAGGTCGATGATGCGCTTCCGGATCTTCAACAGGGCCCGAGCTAGCTCTGGGAAGCGATCGATCAGGGCATCGATCCGCTGCACCTCGAAACTCGCGTTGTAGGCGACGATCGTTTCCGCCCCTTCGCAGGCGACAATGAGCGCCTCAGCGAACGCCTCCCTAGGGTCACCCGGACCATCTGCAAGCCACTCGTGATGGCGAAGGGCTCCGTCTTCCAGCAAGTGGCAGCTCAATTGAACGGGGATCTGGTTGTAGGGGCCGCAGCCGGGCCAAGCCGGGATGGCCGGTATGACGGTCTCGAAGTCGAGGAACCCGATCGGTTCCTTGATCTTGGCGAGCGCCTTGCCGAGATCGCGATCAACGACCACTCGGCCCGCGCGCACGCTTTGGAGCTGCCGCCTAACCGTTGGCGTCGCCTTGTAGTCGTCTGGCAGGTCTTGGATGGTCTCCACGCCCTCCGCCACGAGCTTCGCCACCCTCTTGGCTCGGATCCGGTAGATCGTGCTGACGTGGTGCACGGGCTGCTCAGGCCAGCACCGGCCCCGGAATGGGCACGGATACGGGTCATCACAGTGCGAGCCTGCCTCGACCTCGGGCAACGGCCCGGCGAGAGCTTGGTGCAGTTCCGCCAGCTTGGCAGGCACCTCCGTGAGCAGTGGCAGGACGTCGGCCGTGACGCGCTCACGGACGAACAGGTTCGACAGGTCAGGGTGCCGGCACTCCCGGTTGAGATGCATGACCTCGATGTGGCGCACGTCGAGACCCGCACTCGTCAGAACGTGGGCCTGGAACGCAACATCGGGCAGGTGCTCGGCCTTCACGTCGAGGGTTGACTTCGCCTCGGTAAGTACGAACCCCCGACCCTTGCGTTCGAGGATGTCTACCGATGCAAAGCCACCACCGGCTCGAAAGCTTGCCTCGTAAACAACGGAGGCGCCCTCAGCGAGCGCCTTTGCCGTGGCGGCGACACGAGCATCCAGCTCCCAAGGTGGCAAGTCAATCAGGACGCCACCTGGCACGTGCGCTCGGGCCAGCTCACCAAGCTGACGCCCCCTTTCGAGCGCGACGGCATTGGCCTCGACCGCTAGCTCGGGAGCGTCGGGCTCTTCGACGGTCCACCAGAGCCGCTTCGAGCACTGAAGACCGATGAGGTAGCGGGATTTGGAGACATAACTTCCGGGAGACACGCTGGCACCACGGTAGCCGAAGCCGCCACCGAGCGGCCTTGATTTCCTCTCGTCACGGGTGCTAACTCGTCGCGATGGACCACTCTATAGTGCGGGAGGCGTTCGCGAACATCCCGGACAAGGAAGCGCTGGGATGGGCCGTCCTAGACAGCAAGAGCGAGACCGCCGTTACCCTGGCCATTGCAACCACCGCTAACCGCCAGGCTGGTCGTCGTGTTGCGCACGTCGAGTATCGGCGCGTGGACCTGGTCCTCGTCAAGGAAGGCATCCCGACGGCCCTATATGAGGCCAAGGCAGCCTACGTCACCGACTTTCAGCCCGCTCGCTTGGCTCGTGGCGACTGGTATCTCGGTGCGTGCGTCGATGAAGACATCCAGAAGAAGCCCAATCTCGGCGCCGGAATGCCGACCGTCCATGATCGGGCCGTACTCTTCTACCTTTACGAGGTCAGCGACACGGGCAAACAACTAAAATACGGTAAGAATGCGCCTGTTCTCGTCGCCGACGCTATCATGGGCCTTAAGTCCCAGATCACCATGGGCACCCTGGCGAGTCAGGACTCGATCGATTGCGGCAACGTTGACGGGGCAGACGTCCGGATTCACCTGTTGATCTTCGAACCACCCAAGGACGGGGCAGTATAGCGACAAGGGTTGCTATTCCCCCGAGATCTTGCTCAACGCCTTCTTCAGCTCCCGCTTCACTACAGCCACCGCCGCCTCGGCCACCAGCTCGCTCACGCTTGTCTCGCGGACGATTGCCACCACCTTCAATTTCTTGAGCACGTCGTCGGGCAGCATGATGGTGATGGGCTTGGTTGGCTCGGATTGTGCGTTGCCGATTGAGTTCTGACTTGCGGAGGCATCATGGTCGGAGACGTTGGTGCTAACCATTCCTCGGGTACGCCACCGACCCCGAGCATGTGACCTCGTCCGACATCATTTGTCGGCCTGGGCAAGCACGTAGAGCGGGTCCCGATCCAAGGTCGGGGTTCGGAACCAAAGCGTCTGGGTCACGGGACCATTTCTTTCCGAGGGATTGAAGCGGTGTGTCTCGACCACGGCTACATTACCCCCCTGAATGTCAACGAGATGCAACTCGGCAGTGCTCCCGAGAGAGGGCGCGTCGTAAGCAACGAGGTAGCCCTCGCCCTCCCCCCGGAGCGTCGTGCGTCGAAGCGCTCGAAACGTGCACCCGCGGAGTTCAAGATTACGCAATTTGAAGTGCTCAAGGAATTTGCGCGCCGCCTGTTTGGACAGGAACACGTGCAGCGCGGCTGGCGACTGTCCCCAGATCGGCGTAACGAACGGGACGGTCAAGAACACAGTTGGCTGCTCGCTCAGCGGGACTTTTCCGGGAAGGGGATCAGGCAGTCCCCAAACTATCAGTAGGTCTGAAAGCATGCGGTCCAGTCCGACCGCGACTTGGTGGACCAGAACGTCCAGCCAGCTCCGTTCTACATAGGTCCACCTGCCGGGACGAGCGCCCGTGGTGTCAGCACCGGCGTGGGCGGGAGCCAGTTCCACCGGTATCACCGGTTGCCAGGGAGCCAGCCGGTGGCACGGAGGCACACTTTCGCCTACGGGCCGGGGACTGAGGTCGAAAGTCCAGTCCGAGCGAGGCTCTTCGGAAACCGAGCTGTCATCCCCTCTCGGTCGGGGTTGGTGAAACGTGTTCAGCGTGCGATGCGGTAGCCCTTGTCGTTGAAGACGAAGTGTTCTGCGCGCTCGGTGAGACGCTCGGCGACGACCTGTGCGTTGAGCGCGTCTGGAAAGACCTTGGGCCAATCTTTGAATGGGCGGTTGGTCGTGATGCAGGTGGAGCGGCGGTAGTCGTAACGCTCGCTGATCACCTGAAAGGCGAGCTTTGCTTGAGCAGCGTCCATGGCGAGCGAGGCAAAGTCGTCGATGACGAGTAGGTCGGCGCGGACGTACTTGCGTAGTGCCTTGTCGAGCTTGCCGTGGAGCTCGGCGCCCTGGAGCTCGTTGAGCATCTTTGGTGCGGAACGAACACGACTCTTCGCGTCTCCTGGCAGGCCTTATAGGCGAGAGCTCGAGCGAGGAAGGTCTTGCCTGCGCCGGGGATACCGATGAAGAGCGGATTGATGCCTTTATCGAGGAAGCTCAGGTCGTGGAGCGCGAGGTAGCGAGCGCGGATCTTCTTTCGATCGCTGTCGAAGCCGAAATCGAACGCATCGACGGTGTTGATCTCGGGAAAGCGCGCGTCGCGGATGCGGCGATCGACCGCGCTACGCAGGCGGCTGGCCTTTTCCTCGTCGGCGAGGCGGTCGGCGACTTGCAGCGCCGAGAGGTTTTCGGTGCGCGCGCTCTCGATGATGTCTTTGAGGCGACCGGCGATGCCGGGCAGTCGCAGCCAGCGGAACTTCTGAATCACGAGGTCGAGCAGGTCATCGTCTTTCATAGGTCGCTCGCAGGCGGCTCGCCGGGGTCGAGGGTGAGCACGGGCCGGTCGTAGATGGAGAGATCCGGCTCGCGCAGGGTGATCTGATCGAGGGCGGGGTTTCCGAGCTTGAGCGGCGTGAACTCGGGCGAGAGATGGCGCTTGTGGCGCAAGACGTATTCGACGTACTCGACACCCACGTGCCCGGTGCGCATGACCTCGACCATCGCGCTCTGGACCTCGCCGGTACCGAACAACTCGGCGAGGAAGATGAGACGCAAGCTTTCTCGGCGCAGTGAGCGAGCGCCGGCGGCGAGGTTTTTGAAGTAGCGCTCGCCGTCGTCGCCGAAGCGAGCCCGAGCGAAGTCGGCCGGATCGCTGGAGCGAACGTCGCCGATCCTTTTGCGGTGAGACGGATGCTCGAAGTCACCGCCAGTGCCCCACGAACGCTGATGAATCGCGACCTGCTTGGGGCCGACGAACACGCCGACCGTGTCGTCATCGGCGCGCACGACGAGGCTCTGGCCGGAGAGACGCCACGGCACGGAGTAGCGATTGCGATCGAAGCCGACGCGGTAGAGCTTGGTGACGGCGACTGCCTCGATGTCGTCGGTATCGAACGGGGTTGCCGCGAGCGGCTTGAGGCACCGTTTCTCCTCGTGCTCGAAGGTGAGAGCAGGCACTTTGCCGGTCTCGGCGTGCTCGCGACGATTGGCGAAATCGTCACGCCAGGCGCTCGCCTGGAAGTTGAGGTCGGCGAGGTGCTGGAAGCGCCGTCCAGTCCAGAAGCGGTCGCGCACGAACGAAATGGGGCGCTCGACGCGGCCCTTGGCCGTCGGCGTTGCCGGTGTGCACGCCACCACGGCGAAGCCGCCGCGGGCGTTGGCGTAGGACAGAAACCGCGGATTGAAGCGCACCGGACCCGAGCGTGGATGCTCGAGGACGACCGTCTTCATGTTGTCGAAGATGTCGACGGTGGTGACGCCGCCGAAGAAGGCGAGCGCACGATCCATGCAGCGCAGGAACGAGCCCATCGCCTGGCTGACCGTGAACTCGAGGTAGAGTAGCCGCGAATAACAGAGCACGGCCACGAAGGCGCTCACGCGGCGAGGCACACCCGGCAGTGCGAAGCCGAAATCAGCCCAATCCACCTGCATTGCCTCGCCCGGATGAAAGTCGAGCGTCAAGAACGCCGCAGGCTTCGGCTTGGGCCGGAGCTCTCGAACGCGATCGCGGAGGATGGTGATTCCGCCGCTGTACCCGAGAATCCGGAGTCGCTCGAGGATCTGCGGAGTCTTAAGCTCGGGCGTGTCTTTGAGCAGGGCTTGGATCGTGGCGTCGTACGTGTCGAGGAGCGAGGTGCGCGGAGCTGGTGCTGGCTTTGGCGCGGCCGGCAACTTAGCCAGGTGGCGCTGCACCGTGCGGCGCGCGAGGCGCATCCGGCGGGCGATGGCGC